>JAKATR010000029.1 GCA_021818675.1 Thermoplasmata archaeon
TTTATCTCAATAAGTGATTTGGGAATCTCATCTGTCAGAGGTTTTAATCTCTTCCCGTAGCCACCCGATAATATTGCTCCAATCATTGCGAGTGAATCATAGGAACATATAAAAATTATGTTTAAAATTAAATTTGTTTATATTCCTGAAAATCAGATTACCTTTAATTTTTTACCGGTTGCTTCAAATGCCTCTACTGCCTTCTTTATGTCCTCACTAGAATGGATGGCAGATGGCATCAGTCTTATCCTTGCTGTCCCCATAGCTACCGTTGGATAAACGATTGGAGATGCAAATATATTTTCCTTCTCATAAAGCATTTTACTGAATTCCACTGTTTTCTTTTCATCTCCAATAACTACCGGAGTGATGGGTGTTTTTGTTGTTGTTAACCTGAATCCATTACCAATAAGACCTTTCTTAAGAATATCAGAATTTTCCCATAATTTCTTTGTCAATGAGTCGTCTCTGCCCATAATTTCAATAGATTTTAAGACAGCGGCAGCATCTCCAGGATTTAGAGCGCTGCTGAATAGAAATGGTCTGGCCCTCTGCCTTAGAAGATCTATGAGGTGTGAATTGCCAGCTACAAAACCCCCCATAGAGCCCAGTGCCTTTGAAAATGTTCCCATTTCCACCTCTACCTTTCCTGCCAGAGAAAAGTGGTCCACTATACCTCTGCCATTTTTACCAAGGACACCTTCCCCATGTGCATCATCCACGTAGCACATTGTATCGTACTTCTCCTTAACCTCTGCTATTTCATCAAGAGGTGCTATATCTCCATCCATACTGAATACACCGTCTGTTATTACAAGCGATCTCTTTCCTTCAGACCTGTGTTCCTTAAGCTGTTTTTCAAGATCTTCTGTATTCATGTGTTGATACACATATCGTTTAGCTGAACTGAGCCTTGTTCCATCTATAATACTTGCATGATTCAGTTCCTCGCTGAATATTACATCTTCCTTCCCCACAAGCACAGGAATAGTCCCCAGATTTGCCAGCAGGCCACCCTGATAAACCAGTGAATCTTCCATGTGCTTAAATTCGGCAAGTTTTTCCTCAAGTTTTCTGTGAATTTCGTCCGTGCCTGCTATGGATCTTACGGCCCCTGCGCCTACTCCAAAACTTTCAATGGCATCTATGGCAGCTTTTTTAACTTCCGGGTGATTTGCAAGTCCAAGATAATTATTGGAACACATATTGAGCACTTTCCTTCCTTCTATTCTAACCCATGCTCCCTGCGGGCTTTCAAGAACTCTTATTGGCACATATCTTCCTGAAGATTTCAAAGATGCGATTTCATCATCTACCCAACTTAGATTTACCATAATGTCATATCCCTACTGACTTTATAATTTTACTTTGTTAATATGATAATCCGTTGACTATTTTAACGGCATATTGATTACCTGACGTGTCTAAAATACTTATGACCGGTTCTGCCGGTCAGGTTGGTGGAGAACTGTTATCTGAGCTTGAAAAGAAATTCTCATCAAATGATATAATCGTTTCTGACATCAATGGATTGGACAGAATTTCCCATAAGTATGAAAAAATTGTTCTTGATGTGAGAAACTATGATCTGCTTAAACAGATAATTAAGGAAAAGGATATAAAATATATATTTCATCTCGCCTCAATTCTTTCAGCCAAGGGGGAAGAAAACCCAAAACTTGCATTTGATGTTAACATGAATGGTACACATAACGTTCTTGCTGCATCTGCAGAACTTGGTGTAGAAAGGGTATTTATACCATCCACAATAGGTGTTTTTGGTCCGGAGGCACAAAAGGATAATACTCCCATATTAAATTCATCAAGACCCAGAACAATGTATGGTATCTCAAAGTTTACTGCAGAATATTTGATGCAATATTATTTTGAACGAAGCAACCTTGATGTAAGGGGGATAAGATACCCTGGGCTGCTTAGCTATAAAACGCCGCCAACAGCAGGTACTACTGATTACGCAGTCGATATGATAATTCATGCTGCAAGGGGAAAAGATTATACATGTTATCTGAAAGACGATGCCATTCTCCCGATGATGTACATGCCGGACGCCATGGAAAATACCATGAGGCTTTTTGATGCACCTCTAAAAAATTTAAGATATCGTGGAGAGTATAACATATCAGCATTCTCTTTTTCGCCAGGTGATTTAGCTGAAGCGATCCGGGAATTCGTTCCTAACTTCACCGTTAAATACAAACCAGATAGCAGGCAAAAGATTGCAGAATCCTGGCCGAGAAGCCTTGATTGCTCAGATGCAGTAAAAGATTGGGGTTTCAATGCCAGATTTACTCTTCGGGAAATGATCAGAGATATGATATCCAACATTAAAGAATGAACTTTTTATGTTAAACCCTTAAGATAAATCTCATTTGAACCTATCTAAAATATCATTATTCAGAAAAGGTCCGCCAACAGTCAAAGATGACATAGGTACCTCTTTTATCTGCCGCTGAGAATCTCTTTCTCTAATTGTAACAATGTCCCGTGAAAGCGTATCATAATCAACAGTTATGCAGTATGGTGTTCCGATTTCATCCTGTCTTGAATATCTTCTTCCAATGGAACCGCTATCATCGAACAGAATTCTGGGTTCAAATTGCCTCATTGCGTTGAAAATCTCCTGGGCCTTCTCTGTGAGGCCATCCTTTTTCTGAAGCGGTAATATTGCCAATACATAAGGCGATATTTCTTGTTTTAAGGACAGAACCTTATACCCGCTATCTCTTTTATTATACGATGAGGACAGAATTGCCATAATCATCCTATCGATCCCATAGGCGGGTTCAAGTACCTTGGGTATAATATCTCCATTCTCTCCAACGCTCATATTCTGACCTGAAGAATTTTGATGGTTCTTGACATCGAATTGCCCACGGTCAGATATTCCGACTATTTCAACCCAGTCTTCGTCTAGTTGGAATTCCAGATCCCAGCAATCCGATGAATAATGTGCCAGTTCATCTTTGCGATGTTGCCTGAATCTAAGCCTGTTTCTGTCAATACCCATTCTCAGTGCGATTCTCAATGTTATTTCCATGAAATAGGCATGTTCCGGCGTTCCAATTATACCGTCCACAAATGCCTTTTCAATGTCAGTTTTCTGCTCTTTGCCATCATTGCTCAGGAGAGTTATTAACTCACCTTTGTAAGGATAAAACGAAGATTTATTTGATGGGTCCAAGAACACCTCAACCTCAGCCATGTTGAATTCCCTTTGCCTGATGATTGCCTGTCTGGGAGAAATTTCATTCCTGAATCCTTTTCCTCTCTGGATTACGATCAAAGGCAATTTTCCCCTGTTATAGGTGATCAGGAGTTTGAAATTCACGAAAATTCCCTGTGCAGTTTCAGGCCTTAGGTAAAGTTTTTCCGCTCCATTCGAGGATATCTGAAACATGAGGTTGAAATTGTAAGCGCTTTTAAGGAATGCTCCACATTTTGGGCAACGGATCTTATTGTCTATGAGAAGCGAAGCAGCCTGTTCCTCATTTAATGGAACCATATTTATTCCCTGGCTTGATAGTAATGATTCTACCTTGAAGCTTGATTTGCACTGTTCGCATGTTGTGGCAAGATCTGCGAACCTCTGCAGATGACCGGATGCTCTGAAAACTGCTTCTGGTGTTATGGATGGTGAGTCATAGGGAATCGCTCCTATTTTCAGATATTCGTCCATCCATATTTTATATACATTCTCTTTCAAAATTGTGCCAAGCGGAGCGTAATCATACAATCCTGCAGATCCACCATATATTTGGAACGAGGGCCAGAAAAACCCCCTTCTTTTACAGATTTCAATAATTTCATCAAAGTTTGACATCAAATACCCCCATCAGATCAAGGTCATAAAGCATTCCTGATAATCTACCAGGGCCATCAAGTACCGGTAAGTGATTGAAATTTCCCTCACTCATCTTTCCTGCAATTGATCCTATCTTCTCGTTGGAATATGCAACAACAGGATCCTTTATCAATATACTTTCTACTGTTTCCTGTGGCAGCTTTATCTGGTTTCGTTCAATGAAGTATGAACCCATATTCCGGATACCTCCCCATGTCCATGGATCATCATCAAGATCGTTTCCCGGATTGGCTCTATTGATATTTGAAATAATATCAATTTTATCAAATAAGTCTCTGTCTGTGATTAAACCCTTGAATGTACCTTCCATGTCAATTATTGGATTTGCAAATGTTCCACTATATCTCATTGTATAATAAGCGACTGATAGGGGTGTTTTTTCCCACATGGGAAATGTAATTCCCAAACTTAAATTCTTAATCCCCAAATTTGGAAAGCGTTCAGAAATAATTCCAAGAAAGTTCTGTGGGGTAAGTATACCGCATACTTTGTTTGAATGATCAGTGACAATTATGTGTCTTCTTCTCTGCCTTATCATCTCTCTGGCAGCGAACTCAATTGAATCCTCAGGATTCACTGTTTTTGCCTTCCTCATTACCATTGCAGCCTGAATTTCATTGGGATTGTTGAATATGTCTCTCCTTGTTATAACACCAGCAAAGATACCATTGGAATCCGCAACAGGCATACCGGTTATATTATTCCTAACCAGAGCATCAACAGCCTCTGACAATGTTCCGGGAACCTTAAAAATGATTGGGTGTTCGGTCATTATATCTTTTACTGACAGTTCCATATTAAGGTGTATGCATTTCCGCTTATGATAATATTGCTATTGATTCATTATTTTGTTCTTAAACGAACTAAAAACATTTAAACTAAATAGATTATACACTTTGGAAATTGGTATATATGACAAGCTCTAATGATTATGATGTAATTGTCGCAGGAGCAGGGATGTCAGGTAGTTTGGCTGCAGCTATGGCAGCCAGAGGAGGGGCATCAGTTTTGCTTGTGGATAGAAACAAAGAAGAATCAGTGGGAAAAAAAACGGTATGGGGATGGACATGCGGTGATGCGGTAGCAGGAAGCCATATTGACTTTCTCCAAAAGAATACTGGCATAACATTTTCACATCCGGAACTAGACCAAAAGGTTGCAGGGGTACTTGCTTTATCGCCAGATCTTTCCTCAAGATATCCATTTGATGGTGTAGGATATTCATTGGATCGACCAGAATTTGAAAGAAAATTACTGCAGATAGCAAAGAAGAGTGGAGTAGAGTATATTCCTGAATTTGAAGTGGATGGCCCCATAGCAGAAAATAATGTAATCACAGGGATTTCCGGAAGGGCAAAAGGTGGAGAAAAAAAGACCTTCAGATCAAAGATAGTTATAGACTGTTTGGGAATTTCCACAGTGATAAGAAGAAAACTTCCAGATAACCAGTATGTAGACAGAACTGTTGATATTGATGATATTGAAAGTACTGGCAGATATATTTTTGAATTTGAATCCCTTGACCACGAGGATGAACGATATTATGACAGGAAATATGCTCTTATACATCTAAACAATGAGATTGCACCAGGTGGTTATGGATGGGTTTTCCCCAGATCTGGAAACAGAGTTAACATTGGGCTAGGGGTGCAGAAAAGGAGCCTTGATATCAGAAATAAAGCACTTGGAAAGTCTGATAATCTTCAGACTTTAATTGACAATTATGTAAAAATGCTCCCTGTTTTTAAGGACCTGAAACTATACGATAAAGATGGTAACGGAAAGGGATCATGGTCGGTGCCCGTAAGGAGACAGATGGAAAGCCTGGTATTCAATGGATATATGGGTGCTGGAGACAGTATGGTTATGCCAAATCCAATAAGTGCTGGAGGAATTGGCCCGGCTCTTATCTCAGGTATAATCTGCGGAAAACATGCTGCGAGAGCAGTACAGGATGGGGATGTCTCTGTGAAGAATTTGTGGAGTTACAATCTGGAATATAACGAGCTCTACGGAAAGAAAATGGCTGGGATGGAAGCGTTTAGGATATATTTACAGTCGCTGAACAATTCTATTCTTAACTACGGAATGAAATCATTCCTGACCAATGAAGAAGCATCTGATCTCACTGTAGGTTTGATCCCGGAGCTATCCATGGCACAGAAATTCAAAATGATCCTGAAAGGTGCAAGGAATATCACAGCATTCTCCAATCTCGTATACACCGTAAAGAAGATGAAGGAACTGAATGAAATATACGAAAATTATCCAAAAACACCTGAAGAATTCCCCAAATTCAAATCGACTGTTGTTCATGAAATAGAAGAGGTTAAAGAAAGATTCAAACCTAACCCAATCGGATAAATTTCAAACTTTTATTAACACTTCATTTTCAAACATTCATTAATTCTTTACCGGTTTTCCTCTCGTATTCACCCTTTATATATCTGTCCCTGAGTATCTGATAGCCCTTACCGTTGCGTTCCGCCATCATTGCAATATCCTCTCCGCTTCTTTTTACAGTTGCAGGTATGCCGGCGATGATTGAATTGGTGGGACAGTTAAAATTCTCCTTTACCACGGCTCCTGCACCCACAATACAACCTGAAGAAATGTGTGCTCCGTTGAGAATTACAGAGCCCATACCAATTATTACATTATCATCTACCCTTGCCCCATGAACAATGGCATTATGCCCAATGGAAACATTGTTCCCTACAACGACTGGATTTTCTTTTTCTGTATGAATGGTAGCATTATCCTGAACATTGCTGTTCTTTCCAATCCTGATACTGTTCAAATCTCCCCTCAATACTGCATTGTCAAACACTGACACCCCGTCATCCAGCTCAACATTTCCTATCAAAACAGCAGTGGGAGCTAACATAACATTGTTTCCAATTTTGATCATAGGACATAATAGTTTTTCAATTAAAATATTCATAGTTTTTTCAAAGCAATTTTGTTTCCATACAAAATAACCCCTCTCTAATTTCATATAAAGGTATTTTATGCTGTATGAATTCACACTGTATGGATAATGAAGAATTTTTTCAGAGGATCCTTCAACTTGACGGTTTCCTTGCTCACCTTGATCTTTCCCTAAAGTCAGCCGACGCAGGAAAGGCTTCTATTATTGTTGAATTCAATGAGAAAATCATGAGACCTGGAGGGATAATGCATGGTGGAGCTATTTCCAGCCTCTTTGACCTGTGTGGAGGTATTGCGATTTTCACCGCTGCCGATATAATTAATAGTGTAACCATCGAACTTAATATTCTGTTTATGAGACAGGTCAACAATGGACCAGTTGAAATATCAGCCACTGTTGAAAGAATGGGAACAAGAACTGCTTTTGCCACTATGGAACTATTCGATGGAAAGGGAGAATTGTGCTCAAAGGGAAGCGGAATCTGGTCAGTGTTCAGGTGAAAGTATGAGCCGAAGTGAGTTCTCCAGTGGAGAGAAACCATTGCTGGGAGAAACTGTTATATTTGCCATGGGGGCCAGCATTTCTATTTATCGGGTACCAGATATCATAAGGAATCTCAAAGATGCCGGAGCTTCTGTTTTACCAGTTATGAGCCAGAATTCACAAACGCTTATCACCAAAACCACAATGCAATGGGCGGCACAAAATGATGTTCTTGATAGCCTTTCAGGAGATATGGAACACATTAGTATTTTTGAGAATGAACCGGAAAAGAAAGTTTTTCTTATATGCCCTGCTACATATGATCAGATAGGCAAATTCGCCTCAGGCATCGCAGATGGAATAATCGATACAATGTTTGCTTATGCTCTGGGCCACGGTATAAGGATAGTTATCGTGCCCGCCATGCATCTTGATATGTATAAAAATATTATAATTACTCAAAACATAGAGAAGCTTAGAAATGCCGGAGTTACAATAGTTGATCCAATTATTGCAGATGAAAAGGCAAAAATACAGGACTCTGAAGAAATAATAGATACTATTATAAGATCAGGAGCCAACAAGAATGGAAAGAACATTCTGATTATAAGTGGTAGGAGTGAGTTGCCCATAGATCCGGTAAGATCAATTACAAATCGAAGTTCAGGAAAAACAGGTATCTGGCTTGCCAGATGGGCCTATAGAACAGGCTTTAATAAAATAACTATCGTTGGAAATGCATCTGAATGTTTTCCGAGCTATGTAAATCTTATATCATGCCATCTTAATATAGATTTCTATTCCAGGGCAATAGATGAGTTAAGGAATAGCCGCTATGATTATGTTATTGTTTCAGCCGCTTTATCAGACTATGAATTTGAGCCTTCAACAAAGAAAATTGACAGTTCCAGGAGTCTCTCCCTCGAGTTACAACCTGCAAAAAAACTGAAAACAATATTAAAGGAAGACTTCAAGATTCCAATAGCAAGTTTCAAGCTTACCCATAAAGATAAAAAAATTGCTGCAGAAAATGATGAGATTATTGTTGTTAATTATATAGAAGATAATGTAATTGGATCTGAATCTGGAAAATATAGATATCTCATAAGAGGTAAGGAAGGAAAAGAAGAGTTGCTGACAAAAAGTTCCATGGCCCAAAAGTTGATCAGGATAATTCAAGAGGAAACCGGGCAATGAACGACATTTCAATAATTGGAATACAGCTTCCAGTTGTAAATCTAAATGACTCTTTGAATCTTCTGGAAAAAACCCTGCAAGAGGCTAAGGCGAGCCATGGTGATGTTATGGTATTTCCCGAACGCTGGATTTCTGACATTATCATTAAAGATGATGAAAAATTTTCCTTAATTCTGGACTGGCTGCTTCAGATATCCAGAGAGAATAAACTGTGTATTGTTCCCGGCTCGTTTCTTATTGAAAATGAAGGTAAAGTCACAAATCGTTCACCCTTTATCCTTAATGGAAAAATTATGGGATGGCAGGAAAAAATATCACCGTTTCTTAATGAAAGATTAAAAGTGAGTGGTGGAAAGGAGATTAATGTCTTTCAATTTAATGGTATTAAGATTGGAATAGCTATTTGCTATGATATTGATTTCCCTTACTATTCAAGAATATTGGCACTCAAGGGCTGTGATCTAATAATAAATCCAGCCCTCATTGCAGAAAATTTTCATGATATGTGGCATCTCTATGTTAAAGCAAGATCACTGGAAAACAGAATCGGGGTTGTATCTGTAAATTCATCTTCGGACATTTTCATGGGGGAATCAATTGCTTCATTTCCGTTTCCTTATAAGTTCGGGGCAAAGCTAAGTGTAATGACAGCAACCCAAACCTCAAAACTCACGGCAAAATTTCAATGGGAACCACTCCGGGAACTGAGAAAAAAAAGGTTAGAAGATGATCCTGGATCTTATGAACTGCCTAAATAAAATAAGTTCTTCGTTGAAATAATATTCCCCATTTCGTGAACCTTTTCATATTTTTGCAAGAAATGTTCCAATTAAGATGTATATGCTCTGGCGTCCATGTACTTAAAATACTCTCTGTGAGAAATCTCCATATTCTTTGCTCGGATTTGTATAGCCTTACTCTTGTAGAAACCATTACATAAATTCGAGATTCTATTTTTGTTTCTGTCCCATATGATCAAACGCGTATTTTGATCTCATCCATCGCTAACCTGAATATTCATCGGGGCAGATTTTCATGGGAATAGAGGTTCCAAAAACTGGTTAATACTTTTACAGACTTCTTCATAGTGGCTATAATGAATGTTGTGCCCTCCTCCCTGGATAATCTGCATTTTAGAATTTTTAATTTCTTTCGATAGTTTAACACCGTAGTCCACGGGTATTCTTGGGTCATCAGAACCCCACAGTATGAGGGTTGGTATCTTAATTTTCTTTAAAAGATCCTCTCCGATCTTTATATCTTCCTTATTATTATTCATTATAATATTTCTCATTGTATCCCTGTCATTGCTTTTGTTTACTGCCACAACCTGATTCAAAAATTTTTCAATTTCTGATTCCCCTGCTGTGGCAAGTGTTGGGTTGGTTCCGGCGCTTCCAATTAAGATCAGCCCTGAAATATCTTGATGTGTGGTCGCGTAGCTCAGTGATACCCAGCCTCCGTATGAATGCCCTCCTATAACAGGGTTTTTCAAATTGAGATTTTCAATAAAATCTTCAATTGATTCTCTCTGCATTTGGATAGTAACATCAGCTGATTTCGATTTTGAATGACCATGCCCCAGAAGATCAGGGAATATCAATCTGTATTTTTTTGGGATACATCCGGATAGCTTAAAAAAGACATTACCCATTCCTCCCAATCCGTGAAGAAGCACTACGGGTATTTGCCCTTCTCCGTCTAAAAATGATATTTCTCCATGTCTTGTTTCAACGATGTTCCTTTTCATATTAAAGCCTTATGTAACAATAAATCAAAATGTTTGCCTGAAAAAGATTTTGATACGTTTCTCGTAATTAATTCATATTGTAATTGTTTTTTATGCTGAAAAAATAGTAAAAATTTAATTACCGGTCACTATGAATTTCTTGTGACTGCTCAAAAAAAGTATGTTTATGATTTTGCGGAAGGAAGCAAAGAAATGGTTAATCTTCTCGGAGGAAAGGGTGCAGGTCTCGCAGAGATGAGAAAAATTGGCCTTCAGGTACCTCCGGGTTTTACAATTACAACAGAAGCATGTATATCATTTCAGAAAAATCAGAAGTTTCCAGAAGGGATGGTTAAACAATATGAAGAAGCACTTTCAAGATTGGAAAAAGAAACGGGTAAGACATTTGGGGATACCAAAAATCCTCTTCTGGTGTCTGTTAGATCAGGTGCCCCAATTAGTATGCCAGGAATGATGGATACCATTCTTAATGTGGGCCTAAATAGCGAAACAATACAGGGTCTAAGCGCTAAGACTGGAAATCGCAGATTTGCACGCGATTCTTTCAGAAGATTAAAGCAGATGTTCGGCACAGTAGTTTTGGGAATTCCTCATGAAGAATTCGAGGATGCCATTGAGGCACTTAAAATTAAGAAGGGAAAAAAGTTCGATATAGAGCTAAACGAAAGCGATATGGAAATTCTCATAAATGAATTTGATGATGTTTACAGGAAAAACAATAAGAAATTCCCAGAGGATGTAAGGGAACAGCTTGATATGTCTATAAAAGCAGTGTTTTTATCCTGGAATTCTGAAAGGGCAAAGGCATACAGGGAAATCAATGGAATAGACAATAGTTTAGGTACCGCAGTAAACATAGTATCCATGGTCTTTGGAAATATGGGCGCAGATTCAGCAACAGGAGTTGCTTTCACAAGAGACCCAAACACCGGCGAACCTGGCATATTTGGAGAATATCTTGAAAATGCACAGGGTGAAGATGTCGTTGCTGGAATCAGGACACCAAGGAAAATTTTAGATCTTGAAAAATTCATGCCAGGAGCTTATAATGATCTCATATCCTCCGCAAAAAAACTTGAACTCCACTATAAGGATATGCAGGATATTGAATTTACAATAGAAAAGGGAAAATTCTATCTACTCCAGACAAGAAATGCCAAGAGAAGTTCCAGATGTGCAGTAAGGGTAGCCACAGATCTGGTTAAGGAAGGAGTAATTGATAAACGGGAGGCACTTCTTAGAATAACTCCAAACACCCTGGATACGCTTTTCCATTACCAGGTGAAGAAAACCGGCAAAGAGAGAGTTCTGGGAACAGGTTTGGCGGCCTCTCCTGGAGCTGCTGTGGGATCCATAGTATTTTCCTCGGATAGGGCAGTAGAACTGGCCAAACAGAAAAAGAAGATAATTCTGGTTCGTCCTGAAACAACCGCGGATGATGTCAGGGGCATGTCAGCTTCTGAAGGATTCCTTACTCAAAAAGGAGGAATGACATCTCATGCTGCAGTAGTTGCAAGGGCAATGGGTAAACCCGCAGTAGTTGGGGCAGAAAATATTACAGTAAATGTGAGAGATGGAACTTTAACGTGTCAAGGCATAGTGCTCAGAGAGGGTGATATCATAACCGTTGATGGAACAAATGGCGAGTTCATAATAGGTGTCACGGATCTTGAAAAGCCATCCGTGGGAAACGATACTGATCTTCTTTTGAAGTGGGCCGATGAGTTCAGGAAGCTTGGCATCAGAGCGAATGCAAATACTCCAGAGGAAGCCAGACTTGCAAGGAATAATGGAGGAGAAGGCATAGGACTTGCAAGGACCGAAAGGATGTTTCTCGGCGACGGTAGAATTGAAATAATGAGAGCTATGATCATGTCCAAGTCAAGGGAGGACAGGCAATTTTATCTCTCTAAGCTTCTTCCCATGCAGATATCTGATTTTACAGAATTTTTTAAGACAATGGAAGGTTTTCCAGTCATAATAAGGCTTCTCGATCCCCCACTGCACGAGTTTCTTCCCGATAAGGAAGAGATAATGAACGATGTTTTTTCCCTGAAGATGAGACTTTCTTCAATGAGAGATCCGAAGGAAATTGACGATGCCGTTGCAGTGTTAAGTGAGAAGAACAAGATTTATCAGGTAATTAAGTCCCTTGAAGAGTTCAATCCTATGCTGGGTTTCAGGGGATGCAGACTGGGAATTAGCTATCCTGAGATCTATGAAATGCAGGTTAATGCCATAATAAAAGCTGCAATCAATGTATCAAATGAAGGCAAGAAGATATTACCAGAAATAATGATACCGCTTGTTGGGGAGAGCAGAGAACTGGAGATACTGAGAGAAAGACTGGAAAAAGTTGTTCAATCAATCGATGGACATGAAAAGATAACATACAAATTCGGAACGATGATAGAAATACCCAGAGCATGTGTTACTGCAGATAAAATTTCAAAGTTTGCTGATTTCTTCTCATTTGGAACAAACGATCTTACTCAGATGACTTTTGGATATTCAAGAGATGATGCAGAGGGGAAATTTATGTCCAAATACCTTGATAATCATATCCTTCCGGGGGATCCTTTCAGGACTGTAGATGTTGAGGGTGTAGGAGAGCTAATGAAAATGGCAGTTGAAAAAGGCAGAAAGGGACAACCTAAACTTGAAATTGGTATCTGTGGAGAACAGGGTGGAGATCCTGAAACCATAGAGTTCTGCCATAAAATAGGGCTTGACTATGTTTCTGCATCGCCGTTCAGGATTCCTGTGGCAAGGCTTTCTGCTGCAAGGGCAGCCATAATGAATATTTCATAAACACTATTTACAAAACCAAATTTTCCCACATTATTTTAGTTAAAATTGACATCAAAATGAAATAGGAAATAGAAATATATGGAAAATGCAGGAATCTGATCACAGTCATAAAAATATCATATTGATGGTCCTGATAATTGGAACAATGATGTCTGCAGTTGATTCGACAATAGTCCTGCTGGCTTTGCCGAAAATCAATGGAGCCCTTTTTACAGATTTCACCTCTTCCATATGGGTCATCCTGATTTATTTAATGGTAGTCGCCATCTTTACAACACAATTGGGGTCGGTTGGCGATTCTCTGGGCAGGGGAAGGATATTTTCTGCTGGAATTGCATTGTTCACAATTGCTTCCGTAATATGTGGACTTTCACCTAACATTTCTGTACTAATTTCCATGAGGGGTGTTCAGGCTTTTGGTGCTTCAATGATGCAGGCAAACTCAGGAGCCATAGTTGCAGACACATTCGACCCAAAAATCAGAGGAAAAGCCTTTGGATATACCACCCTTGGCTGGAATATAGGAGGAACTCTGGGAATTGTCCTAGGTGGAGTCATTACTTATTATCTGTCTTGGAACTACATCTTTCTCATAAATGCACCAATAGGCCTTGTAGCTTTCATATTCAGCATAAAATATATTAAAGATTCAAAAACAGTAAAACATGTATTCGATTTCCCCGGAATTGCTGCTCTTGCCATATCGCTATTCTCTCTATCATATTCCGGAGTAGATGTAGCATCAGCGGCAGGACTGTTTACTGTTTTAACATATCTTGCAATCGGACTAATTTCATTTGTAGCATTCCTTATAATAGAAACAAAGAGTAAAAATCCCATAATTGATCTGGGAGCATTTAAATCTAAATACCTTAGCCTTTCCCTAATGGCCACATTTCTCCAGGCCACAGGTTATCTTTCAGTGGTCTTTCTCCTAATATTATATCTACAGGGTGTCAGGGGCCTTTCACCGCTCTATGCTGCCTTGATTTTGGTGCCCGGTTATGTAATTGCAAGTTTTCTTTCCCCTAAAATGGGAAAGGTTACAGATAGATTTGGATCTAGAACCATGGCCACTCTGGGAATATTTCTAATGATTGTGGCGGTTATTATTTATACACAACTTAACAGTACTTCCTCATATTATCAGGTCATCACCGGATCGTCCATAGCAGGAGTTGGAGGATCAATGTTCTGGCCCTCAAACAATAAAGCAGTAATGGCAGCAGCTCAGTCAAATGCATTTGGATCGATATCGGGTTTGCAGAGAACTCTGGCGAATATAGGCACGCTTCTAAGTTTTGTCATAACAATTTCCGTGGCTTCATTAACTGTTCCCAGATATGTATCCTATCAAATATTCCTTGGAGATGGTGCCCTGAATTCTTCACAATTTTTGGCGTTCATGGGTGGCCTGAGGTATGCTTTCATAGCCTCAGCAATTATTCTTCTTGCAGCCGGCTTTTGCTCATTTATGAGATCAGGAAATGAAATTCACATAACAGGGACTCATCCTGAAAAAAAATCGTAATCGTATATTACCATAACTTCTGATGCTTCCTCCATAGTTCTTACTTTATTTATTATATCTTTTGCTTTTACCGTGTTCTCCGTAAAACATATAAAAACTCCGTATTTTGCATCAGTTATGGAAAATATCGTGCTTTCGAGAAGTGTTTTCCTGATGTCCTCATTGTATCCACAGAAGATACTGAAAAGAACCACATCGGTCTTTGATAGATCTACCTTAACTGTTACATTAAGAAGATTGTTCTTCTTCATAATATTGTAACGCCATTTTACTCTCATTAGAGGAGCGTTGATCTGCTTTGCTATATCAGAGAGATTTGCCCTCGGATCTTTCCTGAGCTGGTTAATTATTTCTCGATCAATTGCTCTGGAATTTTGATTATACGAAATGAACTTTGGAAAGTATTTCATCACCGGATTGCCAAGTTCTTCTGCCGCCTTTGATATCTGAACATTTACATCGGCCTCGTTCTCTCCTTCAAACCCATAAAGAGTAATTTTTTCCAGACATTTGATTCTGGTTCTTGGTTTCCCACTAAATTCCCTGTCCGACACAAATGCTGCGAATCCTTCTACTTTTCCGGTTAAAAAAGGCGATTCCATAACAACGAAATTCTTAATAATCCCTTCCTCAAGCATCTTTCCCATTCTGTAATTAAGAGTCTGGGCTGAAATCCCTATGCTGCTGGCAATCTGTCTCTGTGGAGTCCTCGCATCTTTTAAAAGAGCAAATAAAATTCTCTTATCAACCAGATCCATTCGCTTCTTAACCCATTGTAATAAATAAAGTTTCCAGTTTTACAACGCGGTGGATTTCTAAAATGTTCAATAAAATTTTTTTTTACAAAAAATTTATAGGTTACGATTTATCCAATTTTATGAAATTATCAAAGATACCCATCAAGTATCCAAAGATTATCGCGTTGATATGGGTAGCTGTTTTCCTTTTATCCATACCTGCTTTCCTCAATTATGGCCATTACGTAGATTATAGAAATTCCAATGTTTCTGGATCTGGCACAGAATCTGGTAAAGCGGCCAGCATAATGGAAAATGTCAGTTCTCTGAATGAATCATTGACTGTAGTTATTACAGGAAACCCTTTTAATAATTCTACAATTGCAGCAAATGCCCTAGGATTCCAGTCAAAACTTTCAGGTTTAAAACTTCTGAATTACAGTTCATCTGCCTCACCATTTTCTCGGTATGCTGATTTCATAAACAAAGCATATGGGTCTTTAACCACCGTTATAAAAGCTAATTATGATCAAATTAACTTTACTTCCCAGAAATTATTTCTTTTTCCAAGTTCATTTTATATATTATGGGGAGAAACAGGGTTTTCTCCATCAACTATTTGGAATTCTGAATTGAAAGCTGGCTTTAACGGATCAAGTTATGAACAAAACTTTAGCTATTATTTTAATACTTCATACAACAGCAAAATTTCACCGCTTTCCAACACATTACAGGCGGTGAATTATTCGGCTCCGTTGAACAGCTACTTCGCCCAGGATCCTTATACAGTTCCTATTCTTCAAAATGAAAACATTACAAACTTTAATGAAATCTGCGCAATGAGCAAATCTGAATCAGATTATCTTTCTCAGAAAGGATATTCTTTGACCTGGCAGATAATATATTCTGAAGTTAACTTTACTGATGCCGGCGATGGCTATGTTGAACATTTTGGTTTGGTTAACGCCCCTTTTGATTTGATTTCAGATCTGGTTAGCCCAAATCATAAGATATTTCTAATAACAATAGAGTTCAACGTTAAATCGGGCTTTGAATATAAAAACGGTTCTTCACCATCAGAGGTTGATTATAAAACAATAAATTCACTTGCCAAAAATTATTTTGGCTCTGCAGCGGAAGTAACAGGAAATGGAGCAATATCATATCAGACTTCTCAGCTGACTTCATCATCAGGCGCCGCTTTCGGACTCATTTTCATCTTTCTTATAATTGCCGTATTTATAACTCTCGTATCATACAGAGCAGCTATTCTTTCCATTTTCTTCGTAGGTATTGCAACATTACTGGGATACACATCCATATTTATAACAGGTCTCTTAATAGGACATGTAGATTATGTTGTTACCTACACGCTAACCGCAGTAATACTCGGTATTTCTACTGATTACCTTGTATTCATGATAGCAAGGTACAGGCAGGAAATAAGGGAGGGAAAGGATGAAACCATGGCCATGGAATTGGCCATTGAAAGGGCGGGCAAGGCCATAATTATAAGCGGGATAACGGTTGCTGCCACTCTTGGAATGTTTTCTCTATTGCCACAATTTAAATCGTGGGGTCTGGTATTGATGCTATCCATTATATTTACGGTTCTACTTATGACCACTCTCCTTTCTTCAATTATGTTTGTTTTCAGAAAGAATCTCATAATGAAGAGAGGAATGGCGCCTTATGAGAAAAGTTACAGACAGAACTCTTTATTTTACAAAACCAGTGAATTTTCAATCAAGCATAAATTCTTTGTTGCTCTTGTAATAATACTTCTTGGAGTTCCTGCTGGATATTTCTTCCTTAATGTGCCTACAACGTATAACTTGGAGACAGGGCCCCCTTCTTCATTATCATCTGTAAAGGCTTTCAATTCAATAAATTCAAATTTTGGAGCAAGCCAGCTTTATCCGGTCATCGTTATAGTTCCAATCTCACCTTACTTTATTAATGGAAACCTGAATCAAATGGGAAATAATGATTTAATGCATCTTACCGGAAAATTCCTATCTATGGATGGAATCAGCGAAGTAATTGGCCCATATTCAAATGGTACCGCATTGAATGCGTCATCTCATGATTCGCCATATATAATTGACAATGGAAAATACGCTTATTATAGCATTTTTACCAGATATGATCCATATTCATCAAATGCAATAAATTTAGTTCAAACCATTAGGGGCAACAATACACTTATAGTAGGTGGCTTAACTTCAACTATCATTGATGAAAAGAATCAAAATTCCATAATTTATGGAGAACTTGAGGTACTGATAATTGCCGCGATCTTTGTCATTCTATTCATCTCTTTCAGAAAGTTAAGATACCCCATAATATCCCTCTCCGGTGTTTTTTTCAGTGTGTCATGGAGCACTTTCATTTTGTGGGTTATTTCCAACTTTATTTTGCATGAAGCTTTGATATATCTCATACCAATAATTCTGTTTATAATTTTATTTTCCATTGGGAATGATTATACTGTCTTTTTAATTTCAAGGATTCGGGAAGAAACAAAAAATAGAAGCCATGATGAAGGGGTAAAAATGGGAATGGTTGGTTCTGGAAAAGTTGTTACTTCGCTTGGTCTCATACTTTCAATTTCATTGGGTTCTCTGGCGTTCATTCCAATTTCATTTCTTAAGGAACTGGGATTTTCCTTTGTGATTTCGTTGCTCATTGATACATTCATCATCAGAACATTCTATTTCCCATCAATGTTGAGCATTTTTGACAGGTTTTTCAAATTAAAAGTGGATCAGTGAAATGATATTTGGAAATTTTTCCTCGGCGAAATCTGAGGATAAAATTTAATTTCTAAATCAATATAATGGCGAAATCTGATTCAATGAGAAACGAAGTTCTTATGGCTCTGCGTTCATTTATCATAGCCGCAGGAGCTTCCGCAGCAGCAACATTTGTAGGCGTATATGGTGTTTTCATAGGCGCAACTGCCGTGGATATGGGATGGTTGCAATCCACCTCTAATGCCATAAGCAATTCAGGTCAGCTTATCTGGGGAAGGATCAGCGACAGAGTTGGAAAGAGGGCGCCGTTCATCATAATAGCCAGTATTGCAAGTGCAATTTTATGGCTGTACATGGCTTTCATAACTTCACCGGTTGTGCTTATTCTCACATATGCCCTGTTATCTTTGTTCGGAGCCATGATAGCAATTAACTGGTATTCTCTAATAGCTGACAATATTTCCTCTCAGGGCAGGGGTCATTTTCTGTCCAGAATAAATAATATAGCGTCAATTGGAACCATCATTGCTGTTCTTGTTATGATAATATTTTTTAGCGGAGATGTCTCTTCAGATATTCTCATCCCCTTTGGTGCAGCTTCCGCTTCATATGTTGCATCGGCAATCATCGCATACAGATTCAAAGAGGCGAAATCAGCCCCTAAAATGTCATCTAAAATCAGGAACACCTTCCATGAGATGAAAAAAAATTCTGTTTTCTATAGATATTTTACAGCAACTAATGTTCAGTCACTTTTCTGGTCAATGGCCTGGCCAATGTTTCCAATCACGGTCGTTTCAATTATGAATTTTTCCCTTGCAACTATTGGCCTTCTCACGGTAGTTTCACTTCTCTCCAGCATTGCAGGACAATTTGTTTTAGGGAGACTTGTTGATAAGGTTGATCGTGTGCCACTCATATTTCTCAACAGGGTTATGCTTTGTCTCATACCAATTATGTACGCGTTTTTCATAAATTTTAGAGAGTTTCTTCTTCTTGAAGTATACAGTGGTTTTGTTGGAGCTATTCAAAGCACTGTTATGGTCTCATATATGATGGATATTGTACCAATGAACCAGAAGGCAGAATATATGTCTCTGGTAAATGGGGTCAATGGAGGTATATATTTTGTGGGCGCTCTCATAGGTGGATATATGTTAAGTTTTTTCATAACATTGTATCCTCTTCGTGAAGCTCTTATTTTTTCGTATATTATAGTATTCGTGGGAAGATTCCTTTCGTCTCTTCTCTTTCTAAGAATCAAAGAACCAAACAGGAGAACCAATAGTGGCCTAGGTATCTACTCAATTATATTTCGGCAAAAGGACCCTGGAATTCCCTCAGGCGGAATAATCAAACCAAAGTGATTGAAGAAGCATAATTGTCAAAATGAAAGCATTTTCAATTCTTAATTCCTCTTTTCCATCCACTTTAATGCGCCAGCATTAGAAATGAGATCTTCTGATAATCTGCTATTTTTCAGGATATTTTTCTGGTAATAAACTTCAGCCATGTTCAAAAGGCTTTCCATATCCTCATGGTTCTTAGCTGAATAAGATATGCAAAACATCAGAGTTGAGGCAACCATATGACCCATCATATTCAAAATGTCTTTGGAATAAAGCTCCACATTACTTTGTAAAAGTAGGTGATCCACATCCATTTTCATTTCTTCAATAGATTCCTTTAATCGTCCCTTAGTTTTATCATCCTCAATATTTTCTAATAAATCATAAAGAACCTTATAAAGTGAAATATGTACCTTCTTTTTCAATATTGCCTCAAGCATATCAAGTGCCTGAATATTACTGGTACCTTCCCAAATAGATGTTACAATAGCATCTCTGTGAAACTTTGCGATTGGAAATTCCTCGAAGAACCCTATACCACCAAAAATTTCCATTGCGTATCTGGTTATCGCTGTAGAAGTTTCTGCAGCTATATTCTTTGATAGGTGAGACAGTAATCTTGCCATGTTATAGCTATCTGAATATGGTGGTTCCTCATTACATGAATTGGAGAATTTCATTGCTGCAAAGAGAGATAGGAACATTGAGCCCTCCAGTTCAGATTCAAGTTCAATAAAATCCCTTCTAAGGAGAGGATGTTCTATTATTTTTTTCCCAAAGGAAGTACGTTCGTTTGCATACAGATATGCTTCCCACAGGGCCTTTCTGGCAATCCCGCATGCCGCAAGAGCATCATCTATCCTGGAAATTGTAAGAACCTCCATTGCATAATATATTCCTTTATTCAGGTTACCGAGAGGGAAAGCTATTGTGTCCCTGAATTCAACTTCACCTGTTGGAACTGCTGTTGTCCCAAGTTTTTCTTTCAACCTTCTAATCTCATAGTTAGGTTTATTTTCTAAATTAAGAGCGGGGACAAAAAAAAGACCAATGTTTCTTACTCCATATCCTTCCTTAACCTTGGCAGTTACAATTGCCCCATCTGCCAGACCTGCATCACTTGCAAAATATTTATCTGAACCTCGTAGTGTCCATCCGGTTCCTGTTTTAATTGCAACTGTTGTGTTATTCCCCAGATCACTTCCTCCCTGTATCTCACTATAGTAAGTTGCCCCCAGCCATCCTTCAGAACCTGCAATATAAAACGGAAAATATTGGTTTTTTAAAAGAGCATCCCCATATTTGGAAATAGCATAAGCGGTTTGTGCTGTTAATGTTAAAGTACAAAATAAACCCGAATCAGAAATTATGTATCCGGAAATAAAGTGATAGATCCATGGAAACTCTCCAGAAGAACTCTTGCTTACAACACCAAAACCTAATAGTTTTTTTAGAGCTCGTTCATGGTCAGGGGATATTCTTACATAATCTATTCTTTTACCCAGAATACTCCACGTTTGGAGCTTTGGCTTGGACCCATGATCGATGAAATCTGCTGATTCAATCATTTCTTCTGAAACATATTTTCCTAACTCTATGAGATCTTTGTCAGGAATAAAATTAAAAAAATGAAGTGCACCGTTCAAAGGCATGTCGCTCTTGGCATAATTCAGTCCCTTGCTTAAAAATAGCTCCGAGAATTGATTCCTCATTTTAAAATATCTAGTCTGCATATAATACCTTTGTTGTTGTCAGTAAAGGTTATGTCTCTTTAATTTCTAATGTTTAATAGAAAAAATCATGATTGCATCTTATGGTATAAGAGTATAATTATCGCAATTTAAAAATTTGGTAATCAGGATCATTGTTTCAACAGGTTATCCTCAACTTTGAATTTTTGATTTGGTGATAACCATGTCAATAAATTGATGAAATCCTCAGATTGCATTACAAAGTGTGCTACGATTTGTCTTTAAGATACTATCATGGTGGAAATTATGACCTTTACTATCACAGAACTGGAACACCCTATAAAATAAGTGGTGAGATTCCCAAATGGGCTTGGCCGGATTTGAACCGGCGACCTCCGCTGTGTGAGAGCGACATCATAACCGCTAGACTACAAGCCCTTTGAAGGGATAATTTCTTTCAGGTTATAATTTTTACAGTACATTATGAATGTTGTTTATAGATATTATTCAATAATGCAAATTGCATATGTT
Organism: Thermoplasmata archaeon; assembly: GCA_021818675.1. Classification (GTDB taxonomy): domain Archaea; phylum Thermoplasmatota; class Thermoplasmata; order Thermoplasmatales; family Thermoplasmataceae. Next base: position 21,652 of record JAKATR010000029.1, read on the forward strand.
TACTCCCATATTGAATGACGTAGTTTTAATTACTAAAAAAGCATTTTCAATCCGTATTATTACTAATGCGAAATATTTTAGCAGATCAAAAGATTAATACAGCCGTTCTTGATCGTTTATTATGAATAAAATTGGAGCCATAATAGCAATTGTGGTCGTATTGATAGTAGTAGTAAGTGGAAGCCTTGTTTTATCTGGCATTATCAAACTGCCGAGTTCAAGTTCAAGCTCGAGTACGACAACAAGCGTGAATTCGAATACTCTTAATTCAAACGTGCAGGAAAAGGCACCCAATGTTGTAAGTTCAACAGTAGTGAACAGTTCACTGGGAGGCCAATGGACTCAAAAGGCCGGTGCATCAGGAACAGCATCAAATTTATCATCAGCTGGTTCGATTACATCATTTGGCATGATAGGTCCAAGTTCTACTCCATATAAAGCAGATTTGAGCGTTGCTGTACGAGGAATTACTAATCCCCAGTTTGATATAATTACGCCTATGACGATGAGTACACAGAATTTTAACCCCTCAAACGCAACAATTAAACAATTTGAAGCAAACCTGTATGAACCCTCAGGGAATGGGTTTGCAGCTCTAGGTTATATACAGTTTACTAACTCAACGGTTGCATCATATATATATCAATACATGAATGCGTCTGCACATTCATCTTATAACTATACAAGTGGAACAGGCCAGAAAATATTCCTCACCAATGGCGTGAACTATTTATATCAATGGACGCAACAGGCATTTGGAACAAACAATATACTTTGGAACCTTTCAATTACAGTTAGCTTGGATAATTCATATATAATAGGAATCTTCTACTTTACCCCTGATAATTTGAGTCAGGGCCATTTTACAAGTCTGCTTAATGCAGAAATATCCAAGCTATCAAATCCGTCGTCTAATGTCATAAATAACGTATTTCTCACAACTGCACAGGTGGATACACAAACAAATATGAATTTTGTTCAGGGAGTAAGTTTAATTGTAGGAATAAGTAACGGAACGCAGATGTTTAACGAATATGCAAATGCATATAATTTGAAGCAAAGCATATCAAGCCCCAGTGAACATCTCCTAATCAATGACACAATCGGAAATCTAACACTAATTGGATTCTCAGAATATGTAGCAGGAGAGTTTAATTATTCTTCGACAAATGGAGGTATGTCTGGATCTATGCCAATTTTAACTATGGTAGGAATGGCAAACTTTACCAACACAAATATCCCTTACAGTATCTTCTTGGGAATTGATAGTGCGGCAACCCAAAACTCCCAGACATCAGCAAACACTTCAACAGGAACAATAAGCTATGGAAATCTTGGATCTGGACAGTATTTATATATTCATGGCCCTGCAACTACTACTACTTTTTACAATGGGCAAAGTTATCAAACTGAATCTTTTGGAAATGCATCAGCAATTTTCAGTTATGATGGTTCCTTTGTTACTGTGATATTCTATGTGGGACACTATGCCCTGAGTAAAACTGCGGTTCTTAACCTTCTCAGTGATGAATACTCATACCTTTAATTTTTAAAATATCCAAATATTTCCTTTTTAAAATAGAATAATCATTTATTTTTTTAACTTTATAGTCCTGTGAATTCAGCTCCCTGATTAGTGAAATTATTTCTTCGTTTTCCCCCAGATCGACTATAATTTCATTTCCAAGGACCTCATATTCTTTTGATAATGAGAGATTCGATTGCACGTCGCGTGATAGTGTTATTATTTTTTTATTCCCGAAATGATCCATTGCAACGATTTCCTCTATTTTCCCATCTATAAGTATGATTACTTTATTGCAGAATTTTTCAAGCAAACCCAAATCGTGAGATGCCATTACAAGGATCTTATTTTTTCCGTTTGATATTTTATTGATTATATTGTCTAGAACTACTTCACCTAAAATATCAAGATTGTCCAAAGGCTCATCAAGCAAAACTATGTCTGGATTTCCAATAATGGCAGCCCCGAGAGATAATCTCTTTAATTCTCCCGTTGAATATGTGTTTATAAGCGCATTTCCTTTCTTAACCAGTCCTGTTTCATCAAGTACTGATTTTACCTCTACTTTAATTCCAACATCTGATCCTCTTCTGATGCTGTCAATGAAATTAAGAAGATGACTGCCTGATACAAACTGATAAAACCGGGGATTCTCAATAAGCGATCCTATTCTTTTTACTGCGTTTTTCTTTTCCTCCCTAATATTTATACCATTTATTTTAATTTCACCATCAAAGAATTCAACTGAACCAGACAATAATTTCAAAATCGTTGATTTTCCAGCACCATTAGGACCTAAAAGTCCAATTATATTCGGAGATTCTATATTGAGTTGTTTTATTTCTAGGGTTTTTTCTGGTCCCATATTTTTTTTTAGATTTTTAACAACAATACTGCTCATTTAACAATCCCCCTTCTTAGAAACATCAGATACGCGATAAACAAAAAACAGCCTGAATATGCCAATAATATTTCTAATGAGTACAAAATTTGCCAAATAGGGGCTGGAGATATAGATCCACCATAATATAGAACATATGGATCAAGATTCATAAAAACACGATAAACTATTCTGTCTGCGTTGGTCTTAATCAACAAAGGATTCAATCCGGAGGCTTGAAAGATCAATGAAAGTATGTCCATGACTACAATGTATAATATTAAATACGAAATGTATGCATTTGACTGTTTTGAAAAGAAGGTACTCACTGCAATTCCCATGGAAACATCTGAGAATGTGAGCAATAGCGCTAGAAAATAATAGGTAACAAAATTTAAAGAAGGAAGAGTTTGAAACGCTATTATAAAAGAAAGAAACTGAATAGATATATATATTGTGACAATAGTTGCTGTCGCGATAAACGATGAGATCAATTTTCCAAGAAGGATCACTTCCCTTGATACTGGCAGCGAAAAAAGCTGATATATTGTTTTCTGCTCCAACTCATAGGATATTGAACCTGCAGCAAAGAATGCAGCCCCGAGGATTGGTAAATAAATGAATATGTTCCCCCATATAAAATTAAATGTTGCTTCTTTCAATTGCTCGGGCAAATACAATGAAATCCCCCCCTCCTGAACAAAACTTTGAATTATTGATCCAAAAGTAAAAAATGTAAGAATAAACATAAGGAGCGATATGACGATAGTTAGAAACGCCATAAAGGCAAATGCACGGGAGTTCCAGAAGTTCAATGTAAAAAAACCAGATATTTTTTTGAGTTCGAAAAGCATTTCTTTACCCTATCCCTGCTGACAATATTATTTTTGCAATAGATTCGAGTCCATTAACGTTCCCTATTGATATCCTTAGTTCTAACTTCTGGCCTACTGGAGGATATACCAATACATAAGAAGGTAAAATAGCAATGAGATAAATATAAATTTTATTTACGTTGACTGAATTATTGAACATAATTGAAACAAAAAATGCATTGTAGGAAAGATTGGCACTTATAAATCCAACTGGAGTGCCGTGTTGAGGCATATATAAAAGTGAGAATTGTGAAGAGGTGTCTATAAAGTTCTCTAAGCCCGTCTTGCCTCCTTGATTTTTTGAGTAGGCTGTCAGCGCCTCTTCTATAGCTCTGAGTTTTCCCAATACATCTATACTGGGAAGTGGATTGGAGAAATAAAATGTATTACCAATATTCAGTTTCTGGTAAAGCCCTAATGAACTGTTTGACACATTTAAATCCTTTGGAGCAACGGTAATTTTATAGATTGGGTATCCCCGCACCGATGAAATATAAGCCAGTGTGATGTTATCCCTGATCTCACTGGAAAAAACTGTTGAAATGCCTCCAAATTGATTTACTGGTAAATTAATGACTGTTCCGCTGGTGCTACTGGTCACAAAGGTAAATTCTTTTATGTTTCCCACATCACTGTAAAAAATAAGTGTTGAATTTTCAGGTATAAAATAAAATGGGTTACTTAATTCATTAACCTTATTGCCAGAATATGAGATAGAAAGCGTCATTCCCGCCATAAATAGAGAAAATACTACCAGAGCAGAAATAATTTTATATTTATATCTCACAATTTCCCATATAATTAGATTTAATAAATTTGTTCAACCGTAGTCAAATGATTTTTTTAAAAACAGATGATGACCCAAATTAAATATTCCAAGTGCAGTTAATCAGTTCCCAAAAATACTATGGCGGCAACAGGATGTCATGTCGTTTTCTGATATTTCTCAGTAATTTACCACGTTTTCATGCAATTTCCTGTGTGGGCAAACTTACCTAACACCCTTGACTGTTGCGATTGTCTCGGTTCTTACAGGTCTGGGCAGCAGAATCTGTGTCAAATTTCTAACAACCTTTTGCCGCCATAGCAAAAATAGAAAGATATATTTGTTATTAATTCAATTATGTTTATGGAAACTTTTGAAGTTATAGAACATTCCATAAATTCAAATTTAGAGAAGGGACAGAAAGAAATCATAGGTATTGAATATATAAAACCAACTTATATAAAGGGCATAATCTCGTCCGAGATAAAGAAGGGGGATAAAATTAATGTTGAAAATGATAAGATATATAAGAACGGAAAGGAGATAGGACATGTTATTATTAATAAGAGTTCATCCGATGTGGTTTTGGATACCAGCCATGACATAAAATATACGGGTGGTTATTCAATTGATGGCAAGACAATCTATCTGGATGAACATTTTCCTAAAATTCTCAAGGTTGAAGGTAAGGATATCGATACAACTGCCACGATTGGTCTGCACCACGAACTGCCTGAGAAATGGCTTTCTGACAATGATTTCGAATACCCATATGCGCATGAAGTCGCCACAGGCATTGAAAAGAAGTATGTTGAGTATCTTGGAGTTACATGGAAAGGGTACTGTGAGCAAGTGGACAAATACCTGAGGAAGGTCTATAGTCAGAAATTAAGAGAATCTCCTGCTTCCCTGGATCTGGCACCATATCTATATTGCAGAGATAGGGAAGCCTTGAAAGAAATCAGGGAGAGCGAACCAGAAAAATAAATTGCCATACAATTTTTGTTTCAGATCAATTTCGTTTATTCCCGGTGTGCATATTTCGCAAAAATAGAGAAACTCTTCCCACATCATAATTTAGATTCTCCACTATCTTATCTCCTGCAGGTCTCTTTTTCAACATAAATCCGTTCTTTGTAGCCAAAAATAAATATGACTTATTCTTCATATCAATGCCAAGACATATTCCACTATTTTCAATTAGATATTTTATGAAGAATTTCTCTGAATAGAATTTCATCTAAACCTATAAATGCAGTTCAAATAGATTTATTTTAGCATATGTTATTTGTTTCATATAAATGAAAAATAATGAGGATTACTTAATCCTGAAAATCGGTAATAAAGCAGTACCTCTTGCATTTGTCGAGGCTTACTCCTCATTTTATGTAATTTCTTCAGGCAATTCAAATCGATGGCCAGGAGAAGTACTGAGAGCGGGGGCTGCAATACTTTCACTTCATGGGGAGAACATTACTGTCAAAGCTAAACTTTTAACAAATTCCGATCAGCAGAAAGAAATCAAAGATGCTATGAGAGCAAAATATGGAAACATGAATTTCAATAAATGGTTTTCAGAAATATCACGGATTATTAAATTTTCACAGACAGAAGGATTAAATGAAGAAAATATTAATCATTATGAGGAATGGTTAAAGGACGAATTTGATTCCATTGCTCAGCACTATGACCATCATATATATGACAATCTTGTAAACAACTACCTCAGGGAACGATCTCTTTCCCTGATGAAAACATTTTTCCCCCCTTTGCAAAGACTCATGGAGATAGGCTCTGGAACAGGTACTGAAACTCTGGAAATGCTAAAAAGCGGACATGAAATTACAGCCATAGATATATCAGAAAATATGAATTCTATATTGAGAAAGAAAGCAAATGATGCTAACGTAAGTAATCTTCTTACAACCATGACTGTGAAAGCATCAGATCTTGTAAATTATGAAAAAGAATTTATGAATAAACCCTTCGATGGATTATACTCAAATTATGGAGCACTAAATTGTGAAGCCAATATTGATGCCATAATGGAAATTGTTCATAAAATAGTTAAACCCCATGGGAAGATTGTTTTTGGGATTTTCAATAAGTTTTGTCTTGTAGAAATGATTGCACATCTGATTGGGAGGAAACCGGGACGAGTATTTGAAAGATTTTCAAACAGGATTCCTGAGGGAGCTTCAAGATTCTGTATCGATGTATACCCTTATTCCCCTGCCTATCTCAAAAAGCTGTTTTCAAAATGGTTTAACATCGAAATGATATATGGTTGTCCTGTCATCTTACCCCCATCCAATTATTCCTTCATGATCAAAGGAAGAATCAATGAGGAGCGAGTGAAGAAAGCAGACATATTCTTTTCAAAAATGTGGCCATTCAAATTTATTGGTGACCATACGCTATACTTAATGAGCAATAAGAAGTAACGTTTTCTCACGTTCAGGATTTTGACGTTTCAATATTTTTCCATAAAATCTGATCATGGTTTGTCATAATATCTATGTAAGCAGATAATTTTGCAATTATCTCGACGAGAATGAGGATTGGAAATATCAGGACCCACCTTTTATTTTTCTTCAAAGTCTTCTTAAGAATTGACAGCGTTCCCCGGCTATTATTTAATACCATAAATGAAACTGAGCTTGGTTTTTCTAGTTTTTTCCCTATCTGAATATGTCCATAATTAATTCGTCTTCTTTGTTGTACCAGATCCGTTAGCGTTGATGGAACAAAGTTTTTTACTTCCAGATCTCCAAAATATACACCCTTAGCACCATTATTCTGGGCAAGAAGACACTGATATGCGTCATCATTTACGACCTCAGGAAGCTTCTCCAAAAATTTTCTGTTTATGTAAAGGAATTCCCCACCGTGGATTGGAATTCCGTTTTCAGAAAAATATCTCAATTGAATATCTCTTATGCACCAGAGAAGGCATCCAACCTTCCTGATTAAACCGTTTATCTTTATCTGCGTAACGTTCGTAAGTGCTAAGCCATGACCATCAATTCTTTCCAGTATAGATTTAAATATAGATGGCTCGAATGTAATATCTGAAGAAATTAAGAAAACATTTTCATTCTCTATTAATCTGAGAGCGCGATTATAAGCTGCGCTCTTGCCAAGTCGTATATGGGAATATGAGACTATATCGGTTTTGTTGTTATGAGATAATATAAAATCAGGAATACCCCTATCACCATCTATAGCCCAAATTATCTGGTTTAGTCCTGTATTGTGTAATATTGGATAAATTCTCTCAACTGAAGTTAGATCATTGTTTGAGAACACTATTGCAGTGCTATTCATAGTTATCATCACCCTTGAAATCCATCTCATACCTTCTATACTTTTCCGAATCAAGGTAAAAATATTTTCTGGAAATCATGGGACTGAATTTTGCCGATTCACCCTTTTTTATTATATCCATATGCGAGTTAATTTGCGTTTTAATATACAAGAAAGGTGCCAGAAATAAGAAAACTAGAAAATCTATGATTCCATGCATGTCTGTATCCAGATCATTTTCAGGGTTTGTGTGAAATTTCATCCTTTTTAAAAGTTCCTGGTAATATTCAGAACCGTGAATAGGTATAACCTGTTTAGCATCCAATTTTTTCAGCGGACTCATATCCCCGGAATAAAAATGTGCTGCATACTCTTCATCCATGAATAAAGAAAGACAAATCTCCCTGTCTCTTAGAATCCGCCTTGCTATGAGAGCTCTTAATATTACTGTCCATAACTTGCTTTTTTCTGATATAATGAAAACATCAACATCATCCTCCTCTTTTGGTTCATATGATACCGATCCAGAAATTCCAATAAATTTGACCCATTTCTTTTTCATGAGACCTGAAAAGTTTATGGCCTGTTGAATCTTTCTGGTCTTTGGCTGTGAGATTACCTGGCTGCCACTAGTATTTATCGATTCAATTTGCAACGATTATACCTCCAATTATCATTATTATGAAAAAAATGTTTGAAAAAACAATGAGGGGAAAACATAGCTTCTAATATAATTTGCAGTTATTAAATGTTTATCAGATATGATCAGGAATACCTCATGACCTGGCAGGGGGATGGGAGCGAATGCAAACTTCAATATTTTGTATCATAATCTATTAAACAATATTCAGGACTATTAAACTGAAACTCACCTATGACAGATCACTTCTGGAGACGGGAGAGATTCAGGGAAGCATGTCAGAAGGTTCTGGACTACGGCTTTTCTGCACACACATTCAACAGGAACAGGCTTAAGAGGTAAACATACAAAGATATCAGGAAAACAATACCAACACTTCCGTCTGCACTTGTTCAGACTGCAAGGGATACTACATCTGAATCATTGAAGCAGACACAACTTCAAAAGAAAATACGCCGGAACTCCCTGACAATCAGGTATGACAGAAGAACATTCAAATTCTATCCAGATTCTCACACAATATCATTAACAACGGTCAGTGGCAGGTTAGTATTTCCAGTTGCACACTCACCACTCATAGGGAAATACAGGGGTGAATACACCAATGCACATGTCTTCATCGATGTAAAGCACCGGAAGATATCTGTGATGATACAGGTTAAAATACCGGACAGGGAGGTAAACATTCAGGCAGATCATGAAGTAAGGGTAATAGGAATAGACAGAGGAATAAAGAATATAGCAGTCTTGTCAAATAATAAATTCATCAATTCAGCACACCTGAAAGATGTGAAGGGGAGATATAGATACAATAAAAAGAAATTGCAGCACGCAGGCACTCGTTCCGCCCACCGTAAATTAAGGGAATTGAGCGGAAGAGAGAGACGGTTCGTGCAGGATACAAACCATATGATTTCAATGCAGATCGTAAACCTTCCCTTTAATGTCATTGCAATTGAGGATTTGAGATCAGCCAGAATGAAAAAGAAAACCAACGGAAGGAGATTCAACCATTAACCCGGTTCATGGTCTCCATACCATCTGGATCAATTCATAGAATACAAGGCGGAGGAGATGGAAAAAACCATAATCCATGTTAATCCAAAATTCACATCACAGAAATGCTCAAAATGTGAATATATCCATAAGAATAACAGAGAAGGAAATATTTTCCACTGCCTGAATTGTAATTTCGAACTTCATGCTGATCTCAATGCGGCAAGAAACATTGAGATACCTGGTAAATCTGAGTATTTCAGGCTGCTGTCAACCAGCCAGTCGTTGCGGTTCCATGAATCCATGCCTATGGGCATGGTAGAGACCAGCAACAAGCCCCTTCCATCAGGGAAGGGTAGTTAATACATGCCTTTGTCATAAAGATAAAAACAATAAAAAAGCCATTAAATGTCAATGTTTATATATTATAATCATGTATATATCATATGGATAAATCGATGTTAACAGGAAAAGAGGGCAAGATCAGAATTTTAGGTTTTTTGCTCCTGATTAATTTTATTGTCACGACAGTAATTTTATTCACTGACAAAAATCTCCAAAACGATTTTAGCTATTACCAAGGTAGTGGATATTTTCTACACTGGTATGGATTGCTTGTTACTGGGATCCTTGACATCGTTGGAGCAATTATACTATTCATTAAACCGGAAAAACTCTTCCTCATATTTGGTACCATATGGTCAGTGTTTATGATATGCTTCACCTTTGGTGACATATTCCTTTACAATGAGGTTCACTTGGGCAGTGCTAACCAGTTTGCCACTTATCTGTTCGGACTGTCCAAATATCCGGATGCTGAATCCTATTATCCTGGGCTTTATGATGTGCTTGTGGCCATATATATAATTGCATTTGTCTACGCTTTGATTCTTTTTTTAAAGATTAAAAAAGAATAAACAAAACATTTCATATATATGCTCTTAATCGGTGCAGGTGATCGAAATTGAAAGCGTTTCAAAAAAATTCAAAGGAACACGCTTTCCGGCAGTTCAGGATCTGAACCTTTCTATTCCAAACGGAGAGGTTCTGGGACTTGTGGGACTCAATGGTGCAGGAAAAACTACTACTCTGAGACTTTGTTCTGGTGTATTATTACCAACGTCAGGCAAAATAATTGTTGATGGTATTGATCTGTCTGAGGATAAGAGAGAAGCATCCAGAAACATTGGATGGGTTCCGGAACAAACCAATTTTAATTTGTATGAAAACCCGATTTCATTAATGAAGTATTACTCAACACTTTATGGCATGGATAAGGATTCTGCAGACAGAATAATCATTAATCTTTTATCCATGGTTGGTCTTGAATCAAAATTCAACAAAATATCTTTTCTAAAAATGTCTCAGGGAATGAAAAAGCGATTCATGATTGCAGTGGCACTCCTTGCAAATCCTGACAACATTCTCCTTGATGAAACAATCAATGGTCTGGATCCAGGTGGGATCAAATTTGTCATAGATCTCATAAAAAAATTAAGAGATGAGGGGAAAACCATAGTATTATCTTCCCACATTCTAAAGGAGGTCGAGGCTGTATCAGACCGTGTTGCCATTATACATAAGGGAAAGCTTGTAAAGTTAATGACAAAAGAACAGATTTCGTTGACTGATTCTATTACCGTTATGGTTAGAATTGAGAATCCAGATAAGGCTCTTGAACCTATATTGGGAGAATTTGGAGATTTTACAATAGACGGAAAGAATGTAATTTTAAAGAATGTAAGGGTACCCGCAAATGAAGTGTACAGAATAAATGGGATTCTTGTCTCCCATAACTATTATATATCCTTCTTCCAGGCAACTTCAGGTAATCTGGAGGATGTGTTCTTTAAGGCAACAGGTGATTTAATGTGAACCGGTTTTTATCAGAGATCATTTACTTTTTCAGGAAAAAGAATGTAATCGGTGTGGCATTAATACTATTGATATTTTCGGTCATATTTGTTTCCTTTTATCCTGATCCTCCCAAGGCTTCCACTGCATTATCATACGATATGACCACCTATTTTAACGCTGAAACCCATACGTTTAACGCAACAATTTATGCATTTAACGGCCAGGGATTTTCGGCGGGTGGCTTGGGAATCAATTATAATTTCTATCTTGATAGCAATTCGACATCTTTGCCTCTATTCAAAGGAACCGGAACAACAAATTCGGATGGATTCCTCATACTAAGTTATATTATTCAGGGAAACAAAAATGTTTCTTACTTATCACTTAGAGAATATAATCTGACATATTCAAATGGGTATTTCTCAAAAAACTCGGAAGTACAGATTTACAACGAAGGAAAAACAGTGGTAAATCCATACTTTGTTACCTGTGTATACGGTCAGACAAATCTTGAAGACCGCTCACTGGTACTGGCCTATCTCTCACCTAACCTTTCAGGTGCTCCTTCTGTAAGTCTAACCGTTCAAAACTCTACATGCTATTTTGGCCCTGGGTCCTCACAATTTGGTGCCCAGACTCTCATGGGTAATTATTCTGGTTTTACTCATGAAGATATACATTTTTCCAAATATCTTTTAAATAGTCAATACTTTTTTGTATCTTTCAATATTAAGATATTTGAACAGAATAATACAAATGGCAATCCCCTCTTCTCCTATGTATTTAATGATGAATCAACCACAACATATTCAACCCAGGGCGTAGGTCTTGCAACAGATATTGCCCTATTTTTCATGGTATTCCTTTTTATATGGTTTACTGAAGATTATTTTATGAAACCTGTGAAGAGCGGTACCATGGAATCCGTAATTTCTAAACCAGTGGGAAGAAGAGAAATTTACCTCTTGAGATTTTCTGCAGTGTTTATGGGTTCCCTCATAATTTTGCTAATAGATTTTTTAATTTCTGATTTGGTGCTTAAAGCATTTACCGGTAATTTTGCCTCTTCAGGAGCTTTTGTCGGGACAACCACTACCCTCTTCTATTTTGTGCTTGCCTCAACTTCCATAACATTTATGCTCTCAACTTTCGGAGGAAGAAAATTAAGTGATAAAGTTATATTTCTGATTATTTTTCTGGTCACCTGGGTCTACCCTGCAGTAGTTCTAGCATATTCAAATATTATTTTCTTACTGAAGATTCTATCCCCGGCATATAAATCAATGGTCACCACATTAACTATACTACAATATGCAAACCCATTCATGATGCCTTACCTCTTCAATGATATTATGACAAAGAGCATACTGATACCCGGTGAAGCATACGGTCCCCTGTATGATTACGGCATTAACCCCATATTCGCAATAATTGTTGCTGCGGCATGGATTGTGCTTCCATTCTTTGTGGGATACCGGAGAATGAAAAATTTGGATTTCTAATTCCTTCTTATAATTTATAACGTTTTCATAATATATTCCCATACATTTTCACTATATTTTAACTTCATAAAGTTAAATGTATACATTTTTCCGCACGCAGCATATCTTCTATTAAATTGTGTAATCATAAAGAAAGAGTAAATAATGATAAAGCATTAGATTAAATTATGAAAATAGATGTTTTTGATAATGATAAGAAGAATACTTCTGTAAAGAGCATAAGTTTGATACCTTTTTTTGAGCAAGAACCTGTAAATAGTATAAACCCCAGTCTAAAGCAAGCCCTGGAAGAAATTGGTTTCACAGGTAAATCATCTGATATAAGAATCATATCTTTGCCAACTATAAAGGAGAATTTCTGTACAATGGGCCTCGGGAAAAGAGATAAATATTCAATAGAGGTCTATAGACGTGCACTATCTCAATCACTTAGAGATATTGAGAAAACTGGAATTGCAACTGTTATTTCTATTCTTCCTGGAATTGATAGGCCTGACGCAGAAGCTTTTGAAACGGCCTATATTGCTGAAACAACCCTTTACAAGTTCTCAAAATATAAATCTCAACATAATGAGAATCACGAGATCAGGGAACTGTTAATATCAGGCAAAGGTGACCTGAATTCATCATTGAGAATGGGGCAAATTCTTGGTAAATCCACAAATTATGCCAGAGATTTTGCAAACATGCCACCATCTGAGGGGACTCCATCATATTATGAGAAATTGGCCCGGGAATTGAAGAATGTGAAGGTTTCTGTAATTGAGAAGGCCCAATTCAAGGAACTGGGCATGGGAGGTTTAGAGGGTGTTTCAAGGGCTGCAAAAGAACCAGCCAAACTTGTAATAATGGAATACAAAAACTCCTCTGACAAACCCTTTGCTATTATTGGAAAAGGAATTATCTTTGACAGTGGAGGAATATCAATAAAACCATCTGCAGGTATGCAGGAAATGAAGTTTGATAAGTGTGGGGCTTCTGCAGTTCTTGGTGTAATGAAAGCGCTCAGTGAAATGAATGCAAAAGTCAACGTAATTGGCCTTGCACCTCTGACAGAAAACCTTCCTGGAGGAAATGCATACAAACCCGGAGACATTCTGCGTCACTATAATGGAAAAACTTCAGAAGTGATTACAACCGACGCTGAAGGACGTCTTGTAATGGCAGATGCTCTGTCCTATGCTGTTGACAAATACTCTCCAAAGGCTATTCTTGATATATCAACACTCACAGGAGCATGCGTCACAGCATTAGGGAACAATATAGCCGGGTTGATGGGCAATAGCGAAGAACTTGTCAATAAAATGCTTGACGTTTCATCAAAAACCTGGGAAAAGGTCTGGCATCTTCCCATTGATGATGATTTCAGAGAACAGATTAAAAGTACAGTGGCAGATATAAAGAACACAGGAGGTTCTCAAGGTGGAGCGGAAACAGCCGGAGCTTTTCTTGAAAATTTCATAGGGACGACGCCATGGCTTCATCTCGACATAGCAGGTACTGCCTGGACTCAGGAAAAAACAGCAAAAAAGGAATACGTTGGAAAAGGGGCAACTGGCTTTGGAGTCAGGCTCCTTACAGAATTCGCAATTTCTCTATTTAACTAATTTTAAGGATATGAGCATTTTATGCTCTTTCCGCTTTTTATTGCTTTCTGTATGGCTGAACCGGCGCCGCTGTCTATTTTGATTCTAACAATGCCCTTATTGGAACTTATTGCCTGTAGAATAATAATATCATCGACATAGATATTTACAGAACTGTTCTTTTTTCCAGTATCAAGATAAATAATTCTGTTCTTGATCACAGGAATAATATCAATCTTATCATCCCGCTCCTGCTCGTTTGCCTCAACATCTATTCTTACACCTAACTTCCGCTCCAATTCTGATATGGAGGCACCTTTTCTCCCAATGAGTCTTGCCATCATTGGTTCGGGCACATTTACCTGAACTCTGCTCCGACCCTTCATCTTAACCGATATATTTTCAGTTCCAAGAAATTTTGAAATTTCATCTTTAACCCTGTTTTTTGACTCTTCCGACATGGCAGGATCCTGTTCCTGTGTCACAGGAACAACGACTACCTGATCCCCGAATGTATATATTTCATACTTTGGCTCATTGGAAGGATGTTCCGTTATAACTATAACCGGTCTTGAGAGATCGTCCTGAGTCATGCCTGATGGGACTTTAACAACATAACTAACTTTCAAAATGCTTGAGATATCCCCCTTGCTCACATAAAGAACAGTGTCTATAACCTGAGGGATTAATCCCAGTTCAATTCTTCCTATGAACCTGTGAATAGCATCAATGGGTCTGGTGGCATGAACCACTCCAATCATTCCAACACCGGCCAATCTCAGATCACTGAATACTTTAAAATCTGAGGTGACTCTCATTTCATCAAAGATCGTATAATCGTTCCTCACCAGAAGTAATAAATCCCCTGTTTTTTCCATTGATCCGTCCAAAGCAGTATACTGTGTTATTTCCTTGTTAACCTGCAAATCCCTTGGTCTTTCCATGGTCTTCACAATGAGATTTTTTTCATTAAGAAGATTGGCAAGAGCCTGAACAAATGTGCTCTTTCCTGCACCCGGACTGCCAGCAACAAGAATACCTGATGAACCTGAAAGCACCTGATCCAGGATTTCTCCATCGAGTGAATAATCCTCTATTGTGGTAGTTTTGATTGGCCTGACCGCCGTGATTTCAAGACTGCTGGCAAAGGGCTGCCTGGCAATTACAATTCTGAATTGACGGAGCTGAACTACTGTTGCTCCAAGATTGTCCATTTCGATGAAGGATTCGTGATCCCCTCGTGCGCGCTTAATGATGTTATTAGCAATTGCTTCTGCTTCTGCCTCGGTAATCTCCTTCCCAACGACTTCAACCTTTATCTGCCCTGGATATCCCTTCTTCAACTTTGTTTTTGAACCTGATTTTATGTGCGCAGAAATAGTCATATCGTCGAAGAATTCTTCTATATTCCTGTTCATTGAGTCTTTTGATTCCAGAAATTGAACCCTTATGCCCTTTATTATTGCAATCTCTCTTTGCACGTTGTCTCCGGTAACCAGTATTGCGTCATATTCTGCTGCGACATTGCGAATGAGGTCGTCTATTTCGCCGACTCTAGCCTTCTCTATCTGCCATTCACCGGGTCTCTTGCCTGTTATCTCAAGCGATATTTTTCCCTCGTCTGCCATAATCCGGATTCTCTTTAGCTCTTCAAGAGCCGCAAAACCTATGCTCATTCCTTCGTTTGCCTGATGCTCAACCTCGGATAGCATTGCTTCAGTAAAGATAACTCTGGAGTCAATTTTATTCCTTATAAATTCAAAAAATCTTCCGTCTACGATCACTGAGGTGTCCGGTATATAATCCACACTATTGTAAGGTATACAGCTTATTTATCTCTTAGTATGAAATGACGTAAAAATGGTACGAACTTTTGATGGAAGGTTACTTACACAAAGGCTTAAAGATAGCCTTGATTCAATAAGTGAACCTTATACTTTGGGACTTTCCGGTGGTCTTGATAGTTCGTTTTTGTTTTATCTCTCCGGAAAACAATGTGAGCCATGCGTAGTTGGAGTTGATGGTGCAAGAGATATAACACACGCTAAAATTGTTGCCGAACATTATAAAAAGCATTTAAAAATTGAGGTATTTTCGGAGTCAGAAGTTGTTGAGGCAGCTTCGCTTGTTCTCCGTGCCGATCCGAATTCGTCATTTATGGAAATTTCATATGATGCCGTTCTGGCGGGATTAATGCAAAGATCTGAACGGGATTTTATTGTTACAGGCCAGGGGTCTGATGAGATATTCTACGGTTATTCAAAATTTATTGATGGCAGGGAAAGTTCAAATGACGAAAGCCTCAGGATCCTCCGCGAGAGGACTATCCCAAGAGAAATGAAATTAGCCTCAATTATGGAAAAGGAACTTGTTACTCCATACCTTCACAGAGATATCATTGATTCATTTGCAGGCCTTACCAGAACGATGCATATTTCTGAAGGTGTTGGAAAATTAATATTGAGGAATACTGCACTTGAAGCAGGATTCGAAAAAAAATTTACCGAATCAAAGAAACTCGCAGCACAATACGGCTCGGGTTTTAAGAGAATAATAGCATCTGCAATAAAATCCGGAATTATTGGAAATACCGAAAGAATCAGTGGTGATTTATGAGAAAATTTACACCGGTACAGTCTGTTGCCCTAATGCTCATATTGCGTTTTGTATATGCGATGAACTGGTATAATGTTTCACCGTTCCTTACCTCTATCAGTGGGTCCTATGCAGAGGGATCATCCGGATCAGGACTAATTCTATCTGCATTCCTTCTTGGAGCTGGAATTTTTCAGATTCCCTCAGGATTTCTAGCCTCAAGGATAGGGACGAGGAATGTGGCTTTATGGGGAATGATAATTATGTCTATTTCTGTGTTTCTATCACCTCTGTCCCCGGATTTTCTTGTTTTCCTGGTTTCGAGATTCTTCGTTGGAATCGCCTCCGCATTTTTCTTTTCCTCAGGTATAGTTTTACTTGGGCAGATAGACAAAAAGAATATAGATGGCAAAATTACAATGTTCAACGTCTCCTTTGCGGCAGGGGGAGGTTTTGGAATCATTCTTTTTGGAGAGCTTGGAAGATTTATCTCATGGCAAACTTCACTTTACATTGCCGGAATATTAACGGCAATTCCTTCAGTAATAGCACTGGCACTGATTCCTGATCCCGGAGTCATAAGAAAAACAATGAAAGGCATTGCTTCAAAAGCTTTCTCTCCTCTGATGTTGATGCTTTCCTTAGGAATTGGTGGATACTGGGCTCTAAATTTCACAGCGGTTGAATATCTCAACCCCTATACCCTTTTTAGAACTGGTTCTGTGAATTATGCCGGTATAGTGGGGAGTCTTGCGCTTTTCTCAGGAATTCTTGGCATTTTCATACTTCCGTTTGCAAGAAAATATAAGCCTTTAATAGTAACGGGAACCCTTGTCATATTTCTATCCGTGCTGGTTATAATAATACCATTTGCAGATGTTGCTGGCTTGGGGGCAATAGCCCTTGCGGAAGGAATTTTCAGTATAACAATTTTTTCTGCTGAATATTATTATGTTGTTCTCCTGGAGACCGATGAAACTGTTGTTCCATTAAGCATTGCAACAATGAATTCCTTCCAGATTGGGTTGGGCTCATTGATTGCCTTTGTATTTTCCCTTATATATTCTTCAAACAAAGACCTTGCCTGGTACTCTTTGGGGTTAATTTCACTCATACTTCTGCCACTTTCCATTCCCGTTTTGTTGAAGGTTGAAAAGATTTCACCCGCTGCCTGACAGAGGGTCATCCTGATACTTTACGACCCTCGACCAGAATAGCAGAGTAACTGCAGTTATCAGTAAGCTGATAAGAAGAACTACTATCCAAAGAATGCCCAGATTACCCGGGAAATACTGAATAAAGAATGTACCCATTACCGGTGCGCTGGGGCCGATAACACCAGCAATTACCTGGAATGCTCCAAAGTATTGTCCTCTCTTGTTGTATGGTGCCAGTCTGCTAATGATGGTACTAATTATGGGTGCAGTAATGTTCTCTGCCATTGTAAGAACAAATACATCTGCCAGAAGAAACAGGAAACTCCTGAAGAAGATCAATGCAAAAAAGCCGAATGCGTATATATTAAGGCCTATGAGCAATCTTATGTGATCCCTTACCCTTGCGAAGATTTTATTAGTATACATCTGGAAAATAGCAACATACAACCCATTTGTTCCATATAAAATACCAACCTCTACGTCAGAAATATTATCATATGCTTTCCAGAACAGTGTAAGAGTTGTACCCCACTGCCCCATAACCAGAAACATTATTGAAATTGCAAAGACAGCAAAAATAAATGCCATGTCCTTTTTGGGAAAACTGAAACCACCTGATTTTGGTTGTCTGTTTTCAGCTTTAAGAGTCTCGGGGACATATAGAAAATAGAGAATCATTTCGATTAAAGTCAGCACTGCAGGTATAAGGAAAATATACCCATAGGATATTCCTGCTATAAATCCTCCAATGGCTGGTCCCATTGCAAAACCAATATTCAGGAGTATTCTGACCAGACCAAAAGCATTTGTTCTTTCCGCAGAAGTAGTGGAATCTGTTATTATTACATTATCTGCTGAACCCTGAATATTCATGAAAGGTTCGGTCAATATGAGAAGCACATAAAAGAGAAATACGTTTAGGTCCAGAAATATACTGGCTGATATTAACATAAAAAGAATGGCTATGGCAGGTGTGGCCATGAGAAGCATCTTTCTTCTGCCAATACGGTCCATCAAATTCCCTCCGTAAATGCCAAATGGAACGGAGGTTACAGCCATTATGAATAGAACAATACCGATGGTAAAGTAAGGAACGTTTCTGACTTCGTTCAGATACAGAGGCAAAAATATCCATGCCTGAGATCGCCCGAATACTCTTATAAACTGATTAAATGATATTGTGGCTACAATTTTGTTTTTAAGAAGGCTCCTTACAGATCCTTCCAGAAGTTCTGGCAATCGATGACACCGTAAAATACCTTATATGGTTCAAATATTTAATTTAGTTGACTTGAAAATAATGAAGAAATCTTATTTTTACACGTATTAAATTACTGTGGTTAAAAGAGATCCTCCAATGCCATCATACATGCTGATATTACCTGGATCAATTCCTTCCTTGTCATTTCCAAATTTTCTTTATTCTTTATATCAAACCAGAATTCGTCAAATTCTTCCATTATTATTGAGTGCGCTTCGTGCAAACTTGATATTTTTCCGTACTTTTGCCTTGCCTCATAAATTTCAGCAGAAATTTCATCAAGCATTTCTTTATTAACCATGTATTGTTATAATAATCAGACATATTAACTAAGTTATAAAAAGCCTGACATTCCAATTGAAAATAGTGGGTGATAGAGCGTGAAAATGCTGGTCAGATGCAAGAGATGCGGTGATTTCTTCCAGATAGAGAAAGAGGAAAATGACATCATAAGAGTTGATCTACTCCCGGAATCTGAAACATTGTGCCCCAGATGTAAAACTGAATTGTCCAGCCACAGAAAACCAAGGAAAATGTAAAAAACAAATCCTGTACTAATTATTGACCCCTATAATACGGGATTTTTTATATATTAAGTATGTTTTGCCAAAAGAAAGTACGCCGAGAGGGAGATTCGAACTCCCGATCCACAAAGGGAACCAGATCTCAAGTCTGGCGCCGTACCGCTGGGCCACCTCGGCATTCCTATTGTTTATCTTCTGAGTCTGTTATTTGATCTTATTGATGGCCTGCTCTTTGCTGATCCCTTTCTCCCAGTTCTTAGTCCTCTTGTCTTATAACCAGCTGATGTAAGACCCCTGTATACTCTTCCCTTATTTTGGGGTTCGGCTATCCATGAAATATTCCTGTCCTTGAATATTTCTGGAACATTTTTATCTACAAGTATAGCTTCGTAATATTTGTAATATCCATCTTCCCCAACATAGTATGAATTTAGTACTTCCATATTTGGGTATTTGTCTGCAATTCTCTCTTCGGCAATCCACTGTAAGCTCTTCTTTCTGGTGAGTTTGTTGTAAGCCAATCTTCTTGGTCTTCTTCCACCCATGATCTTCGGGCGGTTGCTTCCTCCCCTTCTCACCCTAGCCCTTACTATGGCATATCCTCTTTTTGATTTATAGCCTAGATTTCTTGCTCTGTCAAGCCTTGTTGGATATTCCAATCTCTCCATTGCTGGACCGTTTCTCCATGCAATCATTCTCTGCTTATGCATGTTGTAAATCTCTGACTCTTTGAGTGATTTCCACGCTTCCTTAACTACATCGTATGAACCTGAAACTCTATCCATCTCTTTCTACCCTGTTAGAATACCACGCATATTATTAAGTGTAATAAATACCTTTACAATAGTTTGGAAGGAAGTGCCAATGCCTAAAAGAGGATATTATAAAAAGCTTTATTCCGGGGCAATTCAGTTTTTTTCTAAAAAAGTAATCATTTATTTTGAATGATCACATGGTGAAGCGTTTGAAAAGTTCGTTGATCAGGAAGAGGTATGTTCTTGTCTCCTATGGAGATAATATTGAAGAGTTGCTGAAGATGGAAAATTCACTGAATCGTCTGTTTAATATTAAAAGAAAGTTTAAGTCGGAAGGATTTTACATATTCCTGACTGATCAATTTAAGAAACAGAAAATTTGCTCCTATATTGAAACTAACTTTACTGGGATGACCATTGAAACGGTAAGCGGAACAATAAAAAAATGCAAGAGTATAATGAAAGAGAAAAACTCCCAGATTAACCAGTGATAATCTCCATCTCCTTGTCATCCAGTCCAAGAAGTTCCATAAGTGCAATCTTATTCTCTTTCGAAGTTGAAGCTATTGCTGAATAAAACCAAAGGAGGTTAGAAGCACCTTTTGATGATGAATGTGTTATTTTACCAATTTTCTTAAGCGCGTTCTTCCTCATTGATCTCGAGCTTTTTGATCTCGACATACTCATAATCATTGATGGAAACTCATACTTAACAAATTTTTTGTTAACGGTAGATATTCCATTAAACACGCCAGCGGAGATATCTTCAGCATAGACTTTGTAGCGGAAATGCTGTTTTTTAATAACTCTACCTAGATAGATATCTGCAGTAGACAATATTTCAAATGCATGTACAAGATCCAAGGGGTCCTCGGCCTCCATGGGAAGATTGTTATCTACCCATAATACTAAATCAGATGTATCAAAGTCTTTGTCCCGAAGTAATTCCAATATTTTCTCGTAATTTCTACCTCTGAATATCTCTTTCATTATTTCAAAAATTGAAGTAGTGGAATCCCTTTGCCCCTCCGCCAGGTTCTCCATCATTGAACTATTGCTGTTTATGGCTATGGATTGAACATCGTTAATGATCCCCCGGATATCCGGGAAATTTCTCTCAATTATTACACTCACATCATTCTGAGAGATTCTAAAACCATTCTCTTCCACAATTTTTATAATATTAGTTCGAAGTTTCCTAATGTTCTCGTTATAGTCAATATCTCTCCTCCTGTTGTAAAGTTTGAACTCAATTGAAAGAGAATTATTTATTATATCACTTCCTCCGCCCTTCCTTCTAAAACCATAATAATCATTCATTGTGAGTATTATGGGATTTCGAGTGTTCTTGATTACATTGAGGAGTTCATTCATACCGCCGGTATCTGAACTTCCGCTCTTGGATCTTGAATCGTTTATGTTATCTGCTTCATCCATTAGTATGACCTTGGAGAACCCTTTTTTCTCAATGGAGAAAAGATCCATATAAACTGATGCAAGACCTGCGATATTCTTAATGCTCTGCCGATCTCTCAGGTCTGAAGCATTCATTTCTATTACTGGAACTCCAAATTCGTTTGCTATGGCAAATGCTGTGGTTGTCTTCCCGAGGCCAGGTTCTCCCCATAGAATCATTGCATTCTTTGTTACTTCTCCACTTTGCCATGATTCTACCCAGCCCTTTATTTTGATTCTAATGTCATTTGCCATCAGAGTCTCATCAAGGCTTTTCGGCCTGTAAAAATCGTTCCAGAATAATCCTTTCATATCTTCACCTGCATTTTATCCATAAAACTTCCCCATATACCTTCATATAATTTCAAATCTTAAAGAATAATTCGTATTTGGATATGATTCTTTACATTATAATCGTGGATGATGTTCTTAAATTTACTGCTACCTATGAATAAAAAAATTGAAGAGAATTACATGAAATGCAAATCTTTTAAAGTCTGTTAACTTCACAGTTATGTGACAGCAAAAAACACTCTCGCTTTCAGTCCTTTAAGGGTAAGTTTTGCGGGTGGTGGAACAGATATTTCGCCATTTGTTGAAGAATATGGTGGTTCCGTTGTTAATTCTACTATTGAAAGAGGCGTTTTCGTAACTTATCGGGAGGATCCATATCCTGTTGAAATATCGTCCAGAGATTTTCTCAAAACATTTGTCCTGGGCAATCACGAAGAAAATAGTGTACAAAACAAAATCATTGAACTCATGGGTGAATTCGGAATAAAAACGGGAAGAATATTCATATCAGACGAGGTGCCGCCCGGTTCTGGATTGGGTTCTTCATCGGCCCTCATTACTGCACTGCTGACCATAATTCATGAATTGAGAGGAGAGGAAATTTCCAAGATAGAACTTGCGGAGGAAGCTTACAGAAGGGAGAGGGATTTTTTTGGCATAACTTTGGGAAAACAGGATCCTTATGCAATTTCAATTGGGGGACTCAAATTCATGGAATTCAAAGGAGATGAAGTAAAAACAGAATATTTTAAGGCAAATTCCATAAGTGAATACATTGACGAAAGAATGCTCCTTGTATATTCTGGAAGGACAAGGGAAAGCAGTGCTATTTTAGGAGATCAGGTTTCAAAATCCAAAACAGGTGATCAGGAAACAATAAAAAGACTCAAGGAGATAAAGAATATTGCAGAACATATGCGGGAAGCACTGTTGCAAAAAGATTTTCCTCTATTTTATAATCTTATTAACAGGGGTTGGGATGTAAAGAAAAATCTTGGGAAAAATGTTTCCTCTGAAAAAATAGAATCAATCATCACCAGATCAATTTCAATGGGTGCAAAAGCCGGGAGGCTTCTTGGTGGAGGGAATCAGGGATTCGTTCTTATTATGGCAGAACCGGATAAGCTCACATCGATCCAGATGGAAATGACCAAAATCTCAACCTTTGTAACAAGAATATCCACCTCTTCACTTGGTACAAGGATAATTAAATGATAGAAAAAATATAATATCTTTTATTCAGGCTTATCATAAAATGATTCATTTCCTGAAAAGAAACTATCCAGTATTCTGAATGTGAGTCCCCAAATTACTATATTGCCCTTTACGAAAACCTCTCCTTTAACGTCATCTTTTTTTCTGACGAAAGAAGTTATGTCTTCGAAACTCCCCCAATCAATTTCGTCACCGATTTGGAGTTCTTTTTTCTCTTTCAGTGAAAAAACAAACGGATACACTTTAACACCTGCGCCTTTCATTGGCTCAAAATAATCCATAGATTGAATATATTCCAAAAATAATGAATTTATTCCTGCTTCCTCTTCAAACTCCCTCTTCGCAGTTTCTATGAGTTTTTCTGTGTTTTTGGAGAAACCTCCGGGGAGACAATAGTCTCCTGACCATGGATCATCATCTCTTTTCTTTCGTTTCAGAAGAATAAATTTATTTTGATAGAAAACCAATACGACGGATGCTTTCCTTTCGGCTGTCTTTTCACTCATGGTGACATCATACTTATGTCGTATAAACCATTAAATGTAATATTGGGAGAAACCAATGGGATTCATAAATCCATTTTTTAACATTTCATTAAGTTATAATTTTGATATTATGGATTTAACCGGCATTCCCACTTCTATACCAATTGCTTTTGCTTTCAATGAAACAGCCTCCACATTGGATGCCAGGATCGATTCTGCATCTTTTACTCCCTTTACTCTTACGGCAGTATCACCCAACTTATCGGCAGTTTCCATATTCAGATAGCCACACATAACATACCCTATTTTCCCCTTAATAAGAACAAGTGGGGCCTTTTCCATATCCATCTTCAGATAAGTGAAAGACTTACCTTCAATTTTCATTTCCTTTGTTTCTACCATATTCAACAATCATTAAACAGTATATATAATCTATTTATTGAGAAATAACTCAATTATTCACAATATCATACTATTTTTTTGTTAAAAATTTTAAACTCTTATTCTTAAATATCATAATTTCTATCGATGCATCAAACTATTGCATATGCACATCTATAATCGCTTGGAGAATATAAAAGCTTATATAGAAGTTTATTTTTACTTAGCTGATAGTCATGATAGGAGGACAACCAATTTTCATATTAAAAGAAGGAGCTAAAAGAGAAACTGGCAAAGATGCCATGAAAGGCAATATTGAAGCAGCCAAAAGCATTGCAGCAGCAGTAAGATCAAGTCTTGGGCCAAGAGGAATGGACAAAATGCTTGTAGATTCTCTGGGAGATATCGTAATAACAAATGATGGTGTAACAATTCTAAAAGAGATGGATGTAGAACACCCTGCTGCCAAAATGATGGTAGAGGTATCCAAGACTCAGGATTCCTTTGTAGGTGATGGAACAACGACCGCTGTCATTATCTCAGGTGCACTGCTTCAAGAAGCGGAAGGCTTAATAAATCAGGAAGTCCACCCTACTGTTATAGCAGAAGGTTACAGAATGGGGGCAGAGAAGGCAAAGGAGATTTTGGATCAGATGTCCAAACCGGTTACAATAAATGACAAAGCACTGCTTGTTAAAATGGCTCAAACTTCACTGAGCAGTAAATCAGCATCGGGAAGCAGGGACAAACTGGGCGAGATATCATATGAAGCAATAAAGGCAGTTGCAGAGAAAACCGAATCTGGATATTCAGTGGATCTGGATAATGTTCAGATAGTTAAGAAACAGGGCGGCGATATTGAGGACAGCGAACTTATCTCAGGAATAATTGTTGATAAGGAAAAGGTTCACCCTGGAATGCCTGACACAGTTAAAAAAGCAAAAATTGCATTGCTGAATGCAGCTTTGGAAATAAAAAAGCCTGAATTTGATACAAACATTAGAATAGATGACCCGTCAATGATTCAAAAATTCCTTTCACAGGAAGAATCATTGCTCAAAGAAATGGTAAAGAAGGTAAAGGATTCAGGTGCGAATGTTCTCATAACCCAGAAAGGAATTGATGATCTTGCACAGCATTACCTCGCAAAAGAAGGAATATATGCAGTGAGAAGAGTGAAGAAAAGTGATATGGAGAAACTGGCAAAGGCCACTGGAGCTGCAATCGCCTCTTCTATGGACGAGTTAAGTTCTTCAGACCTTGGTGCAGCAGAAACTGTTGAACAGATAAAAATTGGAGATGATTACCTTACCTTTGTGACCGGATGCAAGAATCCAAAAGCCGTGAGTATACTTGTCAGGGGCGGTACAGAGCACGTTGCAGATGAAATTGAGAGATCCATAGTCGATTCAATTCATGTCGTGGCGGCAGCAATAGAAGATGGAAAATATGTTTCTGGTGGAGGTTCTGCAGCAAGTGAAATAGCATTCCATATACGAGAGTATGCCACAAAGATAGGAGGAAGACAACAACTGGCAATTGAAAGGTTTGCTAATGCTGTTGAGGAAATCCCGCGAGCCCTTTCAGAAAATGCAGGTCTTGGAGCAATTGATGTTATAATCAACCTTAGAAATGCCCACGCCAAAGGAAAGAAGAACGCTGGAATAAACGTTTACAGCGGAGAAATTGAAGACATGGACAAAATTGGAGTTATCGAACCAATCAGGGTTGGGAAACAGGCAATAGACGCAGCTACTGAAGCCGCAGTTATGATATTAAGAATTGATGATGTCATTGCAACAAAAGGTTCCAAGGGCGGTGCAGGTGCACCCGGCGGCGAAGGAGGAATGGGCGGAGAAGATTAATCTTCCCCTTAATTTTTATTAAATATAAGCTAAAATAAACAAAATTTAAAAAGATCAAAAGTATTAATATTTAAGTTCCACTGCACAAAAACAGTGTTTGCGAGAAAATCCCCCATACTTGTATTTCAGACTTTGTTTTCAGCAATTCTGGGATATATATCTCTATTCTTTATCAACAGATATATGGGCCCAATTTACTGGGGTTATCTTTCCTATGCCATTGCTTTTGCCGGCCTTTATACGATAATTATCGATCTGGGTTTTTCCACTGCACATGTTAAAATTTTATCATCAGGGGAGGATAAGTCAAAGGCCCTCGGTACCTTCGTCGCCATACGTGGTACGCTAAATGCCATATATGTTTTTGCCGTAATCGGTACCTTGCTACTGTGGGTATATGTCCTTCACAGAGGTTTCTATAATCCAATTGAATTTTGGGTTATTCTTGCTATTTTACCATATTACGCCATAGCAAACATGATCCCTGTTTTTTCAACGTATTATTCCGTAACGTATCAATCAAATAAGATGGCTATTCCCCCACTCATTGAGGCAATATTGAGAAATTCCATCTTCATATTTATCGGCGTAGTATATTTCCTTGGCAAAGAGGGCAATATTGGAAACAATATTTCTGTTATACTCGCAATTATATATGGTATTACTTATAGCATCTTCATAATTATTTCATATCTGATTGGCAGGCCATGGAATATAGGAAGACCAAGTTTAGTGCTCTTTAAAAAATACATTTCAATTGCATTACCCTTAGCACTTGGAACCAGCATTGCCATAATAAATGCAAATGTAGACAAAGTGATAATTCAATTCTTCTGGGGAACCATAGCTACAGGCGCTTTTTATGCCAACCAGAAACTAACCTCCGCAATGCTTGCAATTTCTGCCTCAGTTTATGTTTTCTTTATACCATTGCTAACCTCATCAGGCCACAAAACGGCGGAAGATTTCAATGATCAGGTGCATGAATATGAAAGAATAATTTCACTGGTAACTCTCCCCATTGCCATAAGCATGATCTGGATGTCACCATTCATTCTGAATCTGTTTAACAGGGTATACCTTCCGTATGCACTTTCACTGTCTATCCTTGCCTTGGGAACTTATTTCTCTGTGCTGTCATCGCCATTCACCTCGGCAGTTATTTCCAAAAGCGGACAGAAATATATCGCTATTATAGGGTTAGGCGCCGTCATAATTAATCTGGTTGCCAATATACTTCTGATTCCAAGGGAAATATTAGGCATAAAACTTGGAGGATTGGGGGATTCAGGAGCAGCCATCGGCTTTCTCTTTGGTGCTCTGTTTGCATACATTGTTTTTAAAGAATATTACAGAAAACTCAACGGTGTGCGCACCTCATCCAAATTTTACCTTCAGATAATTCCAGCTGCTTTGCAGTCGTTATTTCTCATAGGAGCATATTTATACATCAGACCTTATGATATTCTGGAATTGTTACCGGTCGTTGTTCTCAGTTATCTCGTATATATCGGTATATCAATAGGAATAAGAGAGATAAGCCTGAAAGAAATAAGAGAAGTTCTGGTTGGATTAAAATTATTAAAAGAAAAAAGAGAGAATAAATAAAGTTAATTCATGAACTCCTTTCCAATTGTTTCTCGTGCAATTATGAGTTTCATGATCTCTCTGGAACCTTCTGCAAGCTGGAAGGATCTTATTCCCCTAAGGGCCCATTCTTCCGGGCAATCCTTTGAATATCCATATGCCCCCTGCCATTGAAGTGCATCATTTATGGCATCGAATGCCCATGTAGTTGAAAGGAGCTTGGCTTTTGCTATTTCTTTGCTAACTCTAAATCTGTCATACTTTCCAAATCTCTGCTCCTGATCATAAAACCAGAGTGCCCGGTAACCAAGATCAAGTGCAGTTTCCATTCTGGCAGTGTGTTCTGCTACGGAAAACTGGAGACCCTGATTCCTCACAATCTCCTTCCCGAAAGCAACGCGGTTCTTCATATATTCTATTCCTCTACCTATGGATTCCAAAGCTGCGCCCCCACTGATGACTGAAATTATCGCCCTAGCAAATTCGAAACCTTCATGGATGATATTGAATCCTTTATCTACAGTACCTATGAGGTTCTCTTGGGGAATGTCATAGTCCTTAATTTTGAATGCACCCCATGATGATCCTTCACGACCCATTTCCTCAAGAAATGTCACATCCATATGCTCCTTACTGTATGGAACAAAAAACAGCGATACCCCCCTGGATCCTTTTTCAGGGGATGTTTTTGCCACGGTGACAAAACCTCCACCACAATCCATGATGTTTTTCATAAGGCTGATATAGCTCTTTTCTCCGTTCAGAGTATAGCTTTTCCCGTTTTTCTTTGCCGTTGTCTTCATTGATGCTACATCCGATCCAAAATTTGGTTCGGTTGATGCGATACCTACAAAGTTTTCTCCCCTTGCAACTTTTGGCAGGTATTGCTCCTTCAGGCTTTCTGTGCCATACTTGGATACTAAATATGCCCATGCATTATTCACCAGAAACATTACGGGTATGGATACCGTCGGGTCGGCTCTTCCTATCTCCTCGGCGATTATTCCAACGCTCACGGCATCCCTGTTGCTACCACCATATTTTTCAGGGATGGTTAATCCAAAAAACCCCTGTTGTGCCATCTTTTTTATGAGTTCAGGGTCAATCTTCTTCTGTTTAATCATATCCCTGATTCTGGGAGATATCTCCTTTTTACAGAACGCTCGTGCGGATTCTCTTATGATCTGCTGCTCTTCACTAAATGTAAAATCAAGCATGAAACTACATAGTAGGGTTGTATAGAAATTTAAGCGTCCAATTTCTTTGTTTAATAATGAAAATGGTTGGATTCCAGGATAGACTCAGCTTATTGTTATTGCTTTCTCATCAATTTCATTGAAATTTATGAATCTGTTGGCAGGATCCTTGCATAGAAGTGTAACCCGGCTATCCCTTCTTTCTGAGGTAAAGTCGTAGCCTAATCTGGAAGCAAGCTCTCTGGAGAATTCAACTATTGAGTCGTGAGAAGGCATATTATCCTGCGTTAACCTTGTTATGGATTGCCCTACGTGGACATATCCCTTGGATTCGATGAAATCTGGATCTGCAGTTTTATCCATCCTTGCATATTCTTCAATGTATGGCATATTCACATCTTTTACCAGAGTATGCCTGATTACCCTTCTGGTATCCAGGGATGGCAAAAGCTCAAGTGTCCTGTTGAAGTTTTCCCATGCATTCCCGATTGCAGGATTGAGTACTTCATTGAATATTTCCTTAGTGGGACCAGCTGTCGTGACATACAGTTGCGTTGGAAGTGGATTGAGCTTCTCCAGCACCATTGGAAGTGTTCCATTCGTTACGAGGAATGTTGATATTCCTCTCTTTCCTGCCAGCTCTATAAATTCTCCTAATCGGGTATATAGAGTGGGCTCCCCTGTTAAAGAAATAGCAATGTGCTTTGGTTTTGATGCTTCCTTCCACATTTCTTCCGTGACCTTGGGATTACCCTTAAGACCGGAGATTAGTTTCATGTGCGCCTTTATACTCTCTTCCAGAATGAATTCAGGATCATCTTCATAGGAAATCTTCATGCTATCAAATCCCTGAAATCTCCAGCAAAAAGAGCAATTTTCAGTACATGAATTAAGTGCAGGGGTCATTTGCACGCACTGATGCGAATTGATTCCATAGAAAGTACCTTTATAGCAGGATGCGCCCCCGGTCATCTGGCTCTTTGTCCAGTGGCATACCTTGACCGCAGAATGTTCGCCTACAAGGGCATAATGTTGTTTCTTATAAATTTCAGCGTATTTATTTGCCACATCACTTTAGAAAAACCATTTATATAACATTTCTGTAATTACAATGGTTGCCAATGAATAATTATTCTAAAAATTCTTTAAATTCGGGTTTGAAAAGGTTAATGTATGGATTTAAGTTGCAATCCATTTGCATGACTCATTCTGAAGCTTTCAATAATTTCAAAATAAGGAGATTGAAATAGATGAAAATATTCGGTATTAGTGCCCCATACACTGGCTCCGGAAAAACCACAGTAACCTTGGCGCTCCTTTCAAGATTGAAAAATTCAACGTCTGTGAAAATTGGCCCTGATTATATAGATAAGAGTCTTCATTCGACTGTGTCTGGCATCAATCCATACAATTTAGACCGCTGGCTTCAGGGACCAGGATATAAAAATATATTTCTTTCATCAATCGCAAACTTTGATTATGCAGTTATTGAAGGAGTAATGGGCCTTTATGATTCGGGATCGCCCATGAAACTCAATTCCATTTACTATTTCAGACGTATGAACATACCCTATATTCTTGTTGTTGATGTGTATAAAGTAGCAGAGTCAGGTTACTATATTGCTAAATCCTTCATAACAGGTCTTTGCATTGGCGTAATAATCAATAACTATGCGGGCGAAAGACATCTTGAAATGGTCTCAAAACCCTTTCTGGATCATGGCATAAAGATTTTAGGGGCCATCCCACGCAGGAAAGAATTTGAACTCCCAGAAAGGCATCTGGGATTGTCCACAGATGCCCCTGAAGGAAATATCAGGAAAATTGCCATGAAAGTCTCGGAATTTCTCAACCTTGATTTTCTGGAGGATTTGCCGGAGATCAAACCCGAACCAGCAGATTTGTTTGCCCCAGATCAGACTTCCGGAAAATACAATATATATATTGCTAAGGACTCCGCTTTTAACTTCTACTACGAGGATTCCATCGAAACGCTGAGAAGAATTGGCGAGGTTCATTATTTTTCTCCCCTGAAAAATGAGGTTCCTGAAGATGCAGATTTTATTTATCTGGGGGGCGGGTATCCAGAGCTCTTCTCGGGTGAATTGTCCCGCAATTTTAAAACGCTTGATTACATAAGAAATTTCTCTGAATCCGGGAAGATTATTGTAGGGGAATGTGGCGGTTTAATGTATATGGAATCTGCCATTGAAACGCCCAATGGAAGAAATAAACTGTTAGGTATCTTTGAAGGCCTCGTAAAGGAAAATGGAAAGCTTACAATAAGTTATACCCAGATGAAAGTTATCAAGGATACCCCTTTATTTAAAAGGAATGATATTGTAAGAGGACATGAGTTTCATTATAGCTCCATAGTTGATTACGGGGAAAAGAGCATGTTGATGGAAATAGGAAGAGGCATAGATGGAATGGACGGTCTCATATCAGTAAATTCTTTTGGCTCTTATTCGCATTTTTCACTTTCAAGATATTCAAAGAGACTTCTAAATTCACTCAAAAATTCAATATGAATAAATTTTCAAACTTCAGGATGTTTATCCGTATGATTTTGGAGAAAATATCCAATCTCATGATATTTAGAGAAGCAAATTATTCGTAAATGTTAAATCTTATAGAATAATAGAATTTTATGAAATTTGGATTGGTTAGCCTTGGCAATCATGCTATAAACAGGGTAGCACCTGCAATCGTATCGTCCGGAAACAAAATTGCTGCGGTTTTCAGTACAAACCAGAATAAGGCAAGTGACTTTGCAAAAAAATATGGATGCAACCAGCATGGCGTTCTTGAGGAGCTTCTTAAGGAGGATATTGATGCCGTTTATATCAGCTCGCCAAACTTCCTGCATTATGATTATGCCATGGCTTCGCTCAGACATGGAAAACACGTTCTTCTTGAAAAACCCATGACCCTGAAAATGGAGCATGCAGAAGAGCTGGTGAGATATTCACAGGAAATGAATCTTAAACTTGGGGTAGGATTTCACATGAGATTTCATCCTGCAGCTAAAATGATTAGAGGAATGATAAAAAACCGTTCCATAGGAGAAATAAGTTATATGGAAGCATCCTGGGGATCATTTTCCCAGGGTACAAGAACAAATCCCGAATCCAGATGGTGGAGCGATGATGACAAGGTTGGTGGCGGAGCCATAATGGGAATGGGTGTGCATGTTCTGGACTTTTTTAATTACTTATTGGATAGGGCGCCAGATGAAATTAAAGGCATGGGCTCACCCCCAGGAAAGACCATTGACGATACCAGGGTGGCCATTCTGAGATTTGGAAATACATTGGGAACCATAAATGCGTCAAGGAAGTATTACGCTCCGTGCAATTCCATAAGGATTTTTGGAACCAATGGAACGATAGAAGGATCCAATATATTCGGAACGAAGACTATTGGTGAATTAAAAGTAAACGGAAAAACAGACATGGCATTCAATGAATCCACCAGCATGTATGAATTGGAAATTCAAGCATTTGTTGACCTTGTGAACAATAAAAAGTCAGAAATAGCTCAGGGGAAGGATGGGGCAGAGGTTGTAAGAGAAACCATAGAATTGATGAAATAACCAACATATGGTAATGTTTAAGATACAAATTTCCCTGTAGTTTCAATGGCAAATGAAAGTTTATGGCATGCAATAGGACCCGGTGAGAAAGCTCCTGAAGAAGTGAATGTGATTATAGAAACACCCAGAGGCAGCAGGAATAAGTATGAGATCAGCAAAGAACATAATGGTATCGTGCTTGATCGTGTTTTGCATTCATCAGTTGTTTATCCTGCAGATTATGGGTTAATTCCTCACACGCTCTATGACGATGGTGATCCCATAGATGTGGTTGTTATCATGAGCTTTCCAACATATCCTGGCATAATGCTGAAGGCCCGCCCTATTGGCATTATGCATATGATCGATGCGGGAGATAAAGACAACAAGATAATTGCAGTACCCTCGAAGGACCCCGCATTTTCTCATGTAAAGTCAATGGATGATCTGAATCCGCATCTTCTTAGGGAATTCAAAAACTTCTTCGAAACATATAAACTGCTTGAGGGTAAGAAAACATCTGTAGATGGTTTTGGATCCAAAGAAGAGGCATATGAAGAAATAAGACAGTCCATAAAAGTCTACAAAGAAAAATACCCCAAATAATATTAAAACACACAAAAATTATCCTTTTTTTTGTAAACATATGTTACGTCTAACAAACGGATAAATAGATTGATTAACTAACTGCATACGCGAAGACCTCACATTATTAATCTCATAAAGAATTATAACAGATCCTTCTGGGTGGCTGGATCAGCTTCCATGATAAGATCATTTGGAATTGGTTCAACATGGCCGTTCCTTGCAATATTTTTTGAAGTGAATCTCCATGTCCAGATTCTCTACGTGGGAGCAATTTTCACAGCTATAGCTGCAGTATCAATGCTATTCAGTCTAGTCGGTGGAACGCTTGGTGATCTCTTTGGCAGAAGGAAAACCATAATGCTAGGCAGTTTTCTGGGATTTTTAACGTATTTTACAGTTTATTTACTGGTAGTTGGAAATGTAATGGCCCTGTACATAGCCATAATTTTCGTAGTATCATCCATTTCAGGATCACTTACTTTTCCCGCAACTTCCGCCATAGTAGCAGATGTGACTACTGTTGAAAACCGGAGAGAGGGGTATTCCATTTACCGGATTTTAACCAATCTGGGGTGGGCTATTGGTCCTGTACTTGGTTCATTTCTATACAGTTCAGGTGTTGGCAATATATTCCTGTTTTCTTCCATAACTTTACTATTACAACTGCTTATCGTTCTCCTGTTTTTAAAAGAAACACACAGGACTGAAGATCATGATACTAGAGAGAAGAAACAGTATATTTCCTTTGACAGATTCCTCATAATTTTTTCCATAGGAACTTTCTTTATGACAGTTGTTTCGTCACAATTCAGCGTTACCTTCCCTTCATATGCAGTTCTTAGAGGCAATATTCTTCCCTATGAAATAGGGTACATTTATGCAGTAAATGGAATTGTTGTTGTCCTCGGGCAATTTCCCACTACCAGAATAACCAGAAAGATCAGCGATCTTATCTCAATGGAACTTGGAATGGTCTTCTACTCTGTCGGTTATCTCCTTTCTGCTTTTTCTTCCAGTCTGACGGCATTTATAATAGACATGGTGATAATTACAATAGGAGAAAATTTATCCTCACCTGGCATAAGTTCCATAGTATCAAAAATAGCCCCAAAGGAGAAGGTTGCCAGATATAACGGATTTAACTCGATGGTAAACAATGTAGGCAGAGCTATAGGCCCGTCTGTTGGAACATTTTTCATGTTCATATTTAATTATAATGGCCTTAGACTTTGGGCATCCATTGATCTGTTTGGGGTTTTCTCCATATTCCTGTTCTCACTATTCGGAAGATCTGTTCGGGGAACAAAAAATAACCTTGTCAATGAACATATATAGAAAGAATGACCCCGGCCAGAAATATGAAACCTATGAAGGAATTTGAGTTGAGAAAGGATACCCTGATTGATTTTGGATCGTCCGGCTTCAAAATAATGTGCTGATAAATAATGAGAATGATTATTACAGTAGCTGCCACCAGATAAATATAGGACTTTATGAAAAATGCTATGGACAGAAACAGAGCTCCTGTGACAGCATGAACTGATTCAGAATAGTGAATTCCTTTCTTTACTCCCCTTCTGCTCATAACCGTTTTCAATCCGTTCTGCCGGTCATATTCAATATCCGGTATAGTGTAAATCATATCAAACCCTGCAATCCATAGACCAGTTGCAAGTATGAGGATATAAATTTCCGGTATTGCCGGAAAAGATGGAGTTACTGCAAGGTAACCTGCCATAACTCCAACGCCAATAACCAGACCCATAAAGAAATGGCGGAGCATTGTTATTTTCTTGAGAAGCGGATCTATTATAAAGAGGGCAAGAACTATTGGCGATAATTCAAAAACAAGCCTGTTAAGCATAAAAGCACATGTTTCAAATAAGAATGCTGAAATCACTGTGAACAAGATGGCCTTATTAATGGTGAATGACCCCCTTACAAGGGCCCAGTCTTTCTTCCTCGGATTTATTATATCATACTTTCGTCCCAGAATCCTGTTGATGGACATACCCGTTGCTCTGGCAAAACTTCCTGCCAGTATAACCAGAATAAGAACAAGAGTTCCGGGATAACCGTCGGCGGCTATGAAGCTTCCCGACACTATGAATGGTATATCAAATACTGTGTGTTCCAGCTTTATATAGTCTGCAATTTCCTTAAACTTCATTTATTATACCTTTCCAGTATTGCTGCGACCTTTTTAATTACATCCTGATCCATTTCCATTACATCAGGCCATCTCCTGTTAAACCCTTCCTCCTTCCATTTCCTTGTTGCGTCTATTCCTATCTTTGAGCCGAAGTTAAACATCTCAGAAGCATGATCCAGGGCGTCTGTCTGGGTTCTTGGAACAATTGTAATGTCTCTTGCCGGATCCACTCTGGTAGTCATTGCCCATATAACCTGCTTTCTGTCATGTATATTAATATCATCATCAACCACGAGAACAAACTTTGAGAACATAAGTTGTCCCGTTCCCCATATTGAAAACATAACCTTTCGTGCATGTCCCGGATATCTCTTCTTAATTGAAACGACCACCATGTTGTGGAAGACCGCTTCCTCCATGGTGTTAAGATCAACAATTTCAGGTATTTGCAGTTGAATGAGAGGCAGGAACATCCGTTCTATAGCTTTTCCCATTGTAACATCCTCGTGCCAGAGCTTACCAACTATTGTTGTTGGGTAAACCGGATTTTTTTTCTCAATTATCTTCTTTACATGAAAAACAGGAAACTCTTCCTCGAGTGAATAATAACCCGTATGATCACCAAATGGCCCCTCAATTCTGGTCTCAGATGGATCAACATAACCTTCCAGAACTATTTCTGAATTCATTGGATATTCCAGATCTACAGAGTTTCCTTTTACAAGATCGATCCTTTTTCCAGATATAAGTCCTGAGAAAGAAAATTCGTCGAACGGATCCGGAAGAGGAGCGACCGCTGAAAAAATGGTCAATGGATCGGAACCGATTGTAACTGCAACATCCATAACCTCCTTTTTTTCTCTCGAATCCTGCATGTTCTGTGATCCTCCTTTGTGAATCTGCCAGTGCATTCCCAGGGTTTCACTATCATATTTTTGAAGACGATACATTCCGGCATTTCTTTGGCCAGTAACCGGATTCTTTGTAATAACAATGGGAAGTGTAATGAAAGGTCCGCCGTCCTTTGGCCACGTCGTGCATATCGGGTATCTGTCAAGATCAACTTTATCAAGCACTTTTGTTGATGAGGGCAGAGATGCATGTATCTTTGG
>JAKATR010000022.1 GCA_021818675.1 Thermoplasmata archaeon
CCTCTCCCCGCGCTGTCACCTCTTAGAAAAATAAATTATATTGGCATAGAATAAGAAAAAATTGTTGGTTTTTGTTAAAGACCTCGGCTGAATATTTTACATTACAGTTCTACATGAACCTATGAGTTTGAGCAATGAACAATTTCTATTCTCTTAATATTCATCAAATCAATTAAAATCTTTCAACTATGGGCGCTACAGAAGGAGATCACTCTCTAATCCTTGCATGTGGTAGTTTATGGAAATGTATTAATCATAAACAACATTCTAAACTGAATGCCTGCCAAATTATTATGGGTAAAGTTAAAGAGACATCATCTGCAGTGGTTCATACCAATTGCTATTGCATTAATTATAATTGCTGTATATGTGTTACCAATTTTTTACCAAAACTCAAACACAGTTCAAAGTAATAAAAACCCATTCAGTTCGGAAAACATGATAAAATTACATGGGAACGTTCCTTATATTATAAGCAATGAAACTTGTTCAAAAAATATGACCTTTATTCAGAAGGCGCCAGGAACATCTAAAGTGGCATTGACGCTATATTTAAATTACACAAACCTAAGTCTGTTAGAAAAGTATGCATACGAGCTTAACAATCCAGCCAGTATAAATTTCCATAAGTACCTGACACCAGAAGAGTTTAGAAGAGAGTTCGACCCAAACAATCAGGAGATCAGGGCAATAGAAAATTATTATGAAAGAGCAGGTTTTACAGTCTGGAATTACTCTTATGCTCCAAATATAATAGTTGTTGATGGTAGTATATCACACATTGAAGAGGCATTCAACGTAACAGAATATTGTTGTGAATTCAAAGGAAACAGTAAGTCATTCATTACTAATAAGGCAGATCCGTGGATTCCCAGGAATTTTTCTGAAGTTTATCACATTTATGGCCTTAGTTATTCCTCAGATGCACTTTATCCCTTATCAAACTCATTGCAGGAAAAATTAGGGTTAAGAGGACATAGTTCCATTTTCAATATAACAGGTAATTCACACACACTCATTCCAAACAATATTTACTCATATTATAACTTAAACAAATTACTAAAAAACGGGTCAAACGGGCAGGGAATAAAAATTGGTATTCTAGGTGTAGGGGAATCGGTTGATATGAATTGTGTTGAGAATTTCTGGAACGCTTTTGGTATCAACAATCCAGATACAAAACTAATAAATTTAACATCATCTGGAGGCAATAGTTATCCACAAGGATTTGAAGCTGATCTCGATGTGGAATGGGCTGGGGCAATGGCTCCTAACGCAACAATATGTGATGTTATGCAACCGTTTAACCTGACAGGCATTGGAGATAACGCTGTCAATCTGGAATTATATTACATGCTGAATGTTGTTGATCCCAACATAGTCAGTGGAAGTTGGGCCGAACTTCAATTTCATCATGATCAGGGGTTTGCAGACATTTATAATAACATTGGCCTGCAGGCTGTTGTGGAAGGCATAACAATTTTTCTTGGTTCCGGGGACAGCCATGATTTGAATTATTTGACTGTCATGGGTTCCAAATATATCGTTACAGTGGGGGGCATACATCCAGAACTTAACAGTTCCGGGGAAATAGTGAACCAGTATGCATGGTACAATCCGTCAGGTGAATGGTACGGTGGCCCCACAGGCTCAGGGGGAGGTCAAAGCTATTTCTTCCCTATTCCAGGATTCGAGAAAAATTATTCAATCAGGGTGAATGGAACAAATAACATGGAGGGGCTGCCAGATTTGTCAATGCCAGCTTCTGAGCTCATAACTTTTGGATTAGGTGAGTATATGACCGGTGATGGAACGAGCTATGCAACTCCTATTCTGGCGGGAATGATGGCATCAATAGAAAGTGGAATTTCTAAAGATAGAAATTTAACCAGCAGGTTGGGATGGATTCAGCCGATGTTATTCAATTTAAGCTACGGAAAAGTGTGGGGGAACAATTCATACATGAACGTAAGCTACACAGAGCCAGGATCCTGGGTTGGATCCGATATGTATCTTGGAACGGGTTGGAATGCATACACAGGCATTGGTTCTATTAACGCTTATAATTTATATATAGACATTAAAAACTATGAATCTCAATAGTCAATATTTATCTCACTTCTTCTTTTTTAATAGAACGGAAATTTAATTGAAGTGGGATAATCGCAGCGTAAATTGTTGACTCAAAGAAGACCTGCTTATATTATTTAAAAAGAATAAAAATAATGTGAACGAAGAGTAGGAATTCCTGTAATAATTTAAATTGTTCCGGGTAATTAGAAATAAGTGCGAGAACCGGGATTTGAACCCGGGTTAAGGGCTTGGGAAGCCCCTGTGATGACCGCTACACTATTCTCGCGTCAATAACCTGAATTTTGTTGTCATTAAATATATTTCTCTTAATCAGGAAACGAATGGTGAAATTTAATTCCATTAGAAAGTACTAAGAACAAAAGTGTATTGAAAAAAAAATTTGGGATGGTTTTAATACCATCCTCTGGCCTTCATTGCATCGGCTACTCTTCTTACTGATATTATATAGGCTCCCATTCTTGGGTCAACCTTATATTTTTCAGAAGTTGCAAGCACTGCCTTTGCAGCTTCGGTCATGACTTTGTCAAGCTTCTGGTATACTTCATCTCTTGTCCAGTAGTATCCCTGCTCATTCTGGACCCACTCGAAGTATGATACTGTAACTCCTCCTGCATTCGAGAGGAAGTCAGGCAGTACAAGAACGTTGTTCTTGTAAAGAATCTCATCAGCATCTGGTGTCGTTGGACCATTTGCAAGTTCCAGAACTATCTTGGCCTTTATCTTTGCGGCATTTGCTCCGGTAATCTGATTTTCAATTGCTGCAGGTATGAGTACATCAACTCCAAGTTCAAGAAGTTCTTCATTGGTTATGTTTTTGGTTCCTTCCAGACCCTGAACTGTGCCTTTTGTCTCCTTCTGCTTGAGTACTTTCTCAAAGTCAAGACCTTTCTCAGAATAGATACCTCCCTTGGTGTCAGATATTGCCACTACCTTTGCTCCAAAGTGTTCCTTTACGAGAGTCATTGCGAATTGTCCTGCATTTCCGAATCCCTGGATTGCAACGGTTGCCTTTGAAAGATCAACCTTCTTCTTTTCGGCTCCTACCTTGAGAACATACATTCCTCCCTTGGCAGTTGCGTCTCCTCTTCCCTCTGAACCCCAGAGGGTCAGTGGCTTTCCTGTTATGAAACCCGGTGCAGGATGTCTTCTGATGGTCTCGAATTCATCCAGCATCCATGCCATTATCTGTGGGGTTGTATAAACATCAGGTGCTGGGACATCTATTTCAGGGCCGAGAACATCGTACAATGCTCTGATATACCCTCTGCTTAATCTTTCCAGTTCTCCCTGGCTTAATTCCTTGGGGTTGCATATAATTCCTCCCTTTCCTCCACCGAGTGGGATATTCACAACTGCAACTTTCCACGTCATCCATGCAGACAATGCCTTCACGGTTGATAGAGTCTCAT
The DNA here is from genome assembly GCA_021818675.1 of Thermoplasmata archaeon. Classification (GTDB taxonomy): domain Archaea; phylum Thermoplasmatota; class Thermoplasmata; order Thermoplasmatales; family Thermoplasmataceae. Next base: position 3,504 of record JAKATR010000022.1, read on the forward strand.
CTGGGTGGAATCTAATACCTCCCTTCGCTGGCCCTCTTGCCATGTTGTATTGCACTCTGAATCCTGTGAAAACCTTTGTTTTGCCGTTGTCCATTTTCACGGGTATACTTACCTGAACTATTCTTTTTGGCTGTCTCAATATTTCAAGAGCCTCTGGCTCCAACTTCATAGCTTTTGCAGCTTTTTCCAGCTGTTTAACAGCTATGTCAAACGAATCTAGGTCTTCTGGCATATTATCACCATTTTTTTGGTATGCGGATATTGTCCGAATCTAATTTAACCTTTCCACTGACTATTTAGCCTGAAACAGCAATTTTAAATTAGATTTTTCACTAATTCCAATATTTTATTTGGAAAAATATTACTTAATAAGACCAAAGGGCTCAGTTGGATCAAAATACCGGAACATGCATCTTTTAAACCGGCACGGGATTCCTGATGCATGGAAGACAGCGACAAGCTATTCACGGGAAAAAGCGATTTATACGCGAAATACAGACCAACCTATCCAAAGGAAATTCTTCAAATTTTGGTTAATAAATATCCCTTCAATCCTTCAATGACGGTTGCGGATATAGGCTGTGGAACCGGGATCCTATCACGCATGTTTCTTGAGAACCAGAACAAGGTCATATGTATTGATCCAAATGATGAAATGCTTCAAATTTGCAGGAATCAGTTAAGTGAATACAAGAACGTAACAATTATGAAAGGGACAGCGGAATCCACAGGTTTGCCGGATCATAGTGTTCATATGATAAGTGCAGGGCAGTCATTTCACTGGTTCAATCTTGAAAAAGCAGGAAGAGAATTCAGGAGGATCCTGAAGAGTCCAAATCTTGTTGCACTAATATGGAATGACAGGGATAACAAGGACATATTCACAGCAGAATATGAAAGTATAGCTGCAAAATACAGTAAGGGATATCATGGAACGGGAAGCACAAACATATCTGATGATCTTATCTCTCAGTTTTTTAACTGGTCTTATGGGTATTACCAGTATCCCAACCTTCAGGAACTTGATATGGAAGGTCTTATTGGGCGATATTTATCAACATCATACAGCCTGAAGCCTCAGGATGATAAATACGAAGAGATGATCTCAATTTTAAAGGATGAGTTTAACACATATCAGAAGGATGGAAAAGTCACAATAAGATATACCACCAAACTCTATGTGGGAAAGCTCCTGTGAAATAAGGAATCAAATTGAGATTTAGTGAGTCATCCTTGAGCCTATATGGTTGAATTTCCCATTATGGAATACCAGAGGTCTCTTCTCCGGGTCATAATATGCTGTCATTACCTTACCTATAAATGCTGCATGATCGCCAACCTTAAATTCATCAATTACCCTGCATTCAAAATTTGAAATGCACTCATCAATGAGGGGTGCAGAAATATATTTGGAGGGGAATATCTTAAAATTAGCCAGCTCAAATTTGTTATGCGATGAAAGAGAATAATTTCCGGCAATGTGAGCAAGCTCACCCTGCTCATCAGTGCAATAGCTCAATCCGTATTCGCCTGATTCATGAATCAGTTTGTATGTTTCTCTCTCATATCCAACAAATACGGCCATCAGAAATGGTTCCAAAGAAACTCTCAAAGACCATTCTGCTGACATCACATTGACAATGTTCTTGTTTTTTGATGTAACAAGGGCAACGGTAGTGGTGAAATATCCCTGGGATTCTTCAATGTCTTCAATTCTCATATAACGCCATGCATAACTATTATTAAATGATAATTCGCACTCAGGAAATACCCATATGGTATGATATTCAATTCTTTTCTTATTGAATGAGAAAAATGAAACTGGAGTTTATTATGATGGAATTAGAAATGATAAATTTCAGATGAAGAATAATCCCTTAATTTATATATACCTTCATTAACTATTAACAATGAATGGATTCCATAAATTATGAGCTCAGTGAAATTAGGGAAATCATTGATTTCAATTCTTCACATCCGGAAAGTATACTGGGCCCAAAGTTATTGGATAAATCTGCAGCAGTATATTTTTATACACCTCTTGCAGTGGATTCATGGATAGAGGCAGACGATAAAAAATTCTCTGCAGAACACATTCTGGGAGGAGTATATCGTTGCACAATACCTGCAAATTCCACCAAAGATTACAAAATATGCTTTTCAGACAAATCCGGTTATATTTCACGGATGAGCGATCCTTACAGATTTTCACCAATGATAACTGATGAAGAAATAACAATGTTTAGAAACGGTAACCTGCTTAATGCCTACAAAATTTTTGGGTCCCATGTTCTTACGTATCCTGAATGCAGCGGTGTAAGATTTGTTGTATGGGCGCCCAATGCCATTTCTGTATCAGTCATAGGAAATTTCAACCACTGGTATCATGGTTTCCATCCCATGATCAACGTTAGAAATTCAGGTATCTGGGAGTTATTTATACCTGATATTTTTCAGGGTGAAATATACAAATACGCCATTAAAACCCGAAACGGTGATGTACTGGAAAAAACCGATCCCTTTGCAGTACACACTGAAGTCAGACCAAAGACAGGCGCGCTTGTTTTTGATTCAGAATACCAGTGGAATGATGAGATATGGATGAGAAAGCGTGCATTTACAGATTACGACAGAGAGAAAATCTCCATTTACGAACTTCATCCAGGATCATGGAAAAGAAATGGTGATGGTTCCTTTCTCAGCTATACTGAAATGGCAAAGGACCTCTCAATGCACATCAGGAATCTTGGATTCACCCATGTTGAATTTATGCCTCTGATGGAACATCCGCTGGACGGTTCTTGGGGATATCAGGTAATTAATTACTTCGCCCCAACATCCAGGTTTGGAAACCCCGATGAGTTTCGTTATCTTGTGGATGAGCTTCATCAAAACGGTATAGGTGTAATCATGGACTGGGTTCCAGCACACTTTCCCCAGGACAAATATGGGTTAATTCAATTTGATGGTTCGCATTTGTATGAATATGAAGATCCAAGAAAAGGGTATCATCCTGATTGGGGCACAATGATATTTGATTATGGGAAGGGAGAGGTAGTAAATTTCCTCATTTCCAACTGCCTTTACTGGCTGGATTTGTTTCACATTGATGGCATCAGGATAGATGCGGTTTCATCCATGCTCTATCTGGACTACTCAAGGGGGCCAGGTAACTGGGTTCCAAACAAATATGGAGGCAGAGAAAACCTTGAAGCCATAGATTTCCTCAGGAAGTTGAATTCATCAGTGGCAAAGAGATTTCCAGGTACAATGATGATTGCAGAAGAATCAACAGCATGGCCGGGCGTAACTGGAGATGTGACATCAGGGGGACTTGGATTTCATTACAAGTGGAACATGGGCTGGATGCATGACACCCTTGAATTCTTTTCATCTGATCCAATATACAGAAAATTCAATTTGAACAGGATAACTTTTAGTTTATGGTATGCATTTTCGGAGAAGTTTATCCTTCCACTTTCGCATGATGAGGTTGTTCACGGAAAGGGATCACTGTTTTCAAAAATGCCCGGAAACAACCAATCGAAGCTTGCAAATCTCAGACTACTCATATCCTATATGTTCTCATTTCCCGGTAAAAAATTACTTTTCATGGGTGTTGAATTTGGTCAGGAAACAGAATGGAACTATGAATCACAGATTTTCAATGATATGGATACCATGAAAAAAAGCGCAATGGAGAACCTTTTAAAGAGGCTCAACGCAATCTATGAAGAATATGATCTGGGCAAATCGGATTTCGATCAGGTTTCATTCCAATGGATAGACTTCAACGACAGAGAAAACACTGTAATTTCTTTTTTTAGAAAAAACAGTTATTCCAAGAGCATGATATTGTATATATTCAATTTCACCCCAGTGGCAAGGCATGGGTACCGCATAGGTATTCCTCAAAAGGGGAAATACCGCTCAATATTCAATTCAGATTCCATGGATTATGGAGGAAGTGGGTCTGAGTTCAAGGGAGAGGTTTATTCAGACGAAATATCAATGCATGGTTATCCATGGTCAATGGAGATCACACTGCCGCCATTATCTTGTCTGGCCTACGAGTTTGTAAATGAGGAAATAAAATGAACAACGGAAATGAAACAGGCGAAATTAAAATAGACAGCATTTGGCCCGTTGTTGAGGCGGGTTTAATTCCAGCCAGAGGGCAAACAGGTTTTTCTCAGCAGGTTACCTGCAGAATTTTTTCCCATGGGACGGACGTAATCAGGGGAAATCTTAAGTATAGACCACCCAACGAAAAGTCATGGAAAGAAGTCGCCATGAATCCTGATAAAAATGATATCTTCAGGGCTTTAATCAAGCTTGAGAGCCAGGGGATATATAAGTTCAGGATTGAGGCATGGTTCGACGATATTATGACATGGTTTCAAAACTTCATTAAATGGAGGAATTCCGGAGAAGACATTACTCAGGATCTGGAATCCGGTATCATTCTCCTGAATGAAATAAAGCAAAAAGCAAGCAAGTCAGAATCTGCAAAGATAGATCTTTTTCTGGATTTAATAAAAGGCAGCAATGACATTCCTTCAGTCAATATTGGACACATAAATGCTATTTCTCTGAAGTATGCGTTTAAACGGTCTTTCGCAAAGAGCAGGGACTTTCAAATCAATGCTCTTCCGGAACATGCATATTATGGAGCGTGGTATGAGATGTTTCCCAGATCTCAGGCTCCATCTGAAGGAAAAAGTGGAACCTTTAGAGATTGCATAGGTAGATTGACAGATGCTAAGGAGATGGGCTTTAATGTCATATATTTCCCGCCGATCCATCCAATAGGCAAAACCAACAGAAGAGGAAAAAACGGGGTCATACCATCAGGGAAGGGTGATCCCGGAAGCCCATGGGCCATAGGAAATGCATCGGGAGGGCATAAGGCAATTAACGAAGACCTCGGCACTCTGGAGGATTTCCGGCAACTCATAAAAAGAGCTTCAGAAACTGGAATTGAAATAGCTCTGGATATTGCACTCCAATGCTCACCTGATCATCCATATGTTAAAGAACATCCCGAATGGTTTTACCACAGGCCGGATGGTTCCATAAGATATGCAGAAAACCCACCCAAGAAGTACTATGATATCTATCCACTGAATTTTCAATGTGAAAATTATATGGATCTCTGGAAAGAAATAAGGAGCATATTCGAATTCTGGATCGGAGTTGGAATAAGGATATTTCGCGTTGATAATCCGCATACAAAGCCATTTAATTTCTGGAAGTGGCTCATTGACGGCATCAACAATGAATATAAAGACGTGGTCTTTCTCAGCGAAGCATTCACCAAACCTTCGGTCATGTATGAACTTTCAAAATTAGGCTTTCATCAGTCATACACGTATTTCACATGGAAAAACTACGACTGGGAGATCAGGGAATACTTCACAGAGCTCAGCAATCCAGGGATATCATCGTTCTTTCTACCCATGCTATTCACAAACACTCCGGATATCCTGCCATATATCCTTCAGAATGGGGGTAGGCCTGCCTTCGTTTTAAGGGCAGCTCTTGCTGCGACTCTCTCTCCACTGTGGGGTATTTACAGCGGGTATGAATTATGTGAAAATGCTGCCATACCTGGAAAGGAGGAATACCTTGATTCTGAAAAATTCCAGATTAAATACAGAAACTGGAATGCTCTGGGAAATATAAGAGAATTTATAGGTAAGCTAAATGAAATAAGAGACAGTAAAAAGCAGTTGCAAAGACATGGAAATGTACATTTTCTTCATACAGATAATCCAAATATTGTGGCATATATAAGAACCGATCCACAACTATCATCAATTCTGATAATCGTGAATATAAACCCAAATGAAATTCATTCCTCCACTGTTGAAACGCCTGAAGACTGGCAAGGGTCAGCAGAGGAGTTTGAAGTTAAAGATTTAATCACGGGAGAGAATATTTTATGGACAAAGGGGCAAAATACAGTAAAGCTTGTACCTGATTATCGATGTGCTATGATACTGGAGAGGCAATAAACATGATGACTGATGATGAAAAATTATGGTACAGGGACGCTACTTTTTATGAGGTACCTGTTAGAAGTTTCTACGATTCAAACGGCGATGGTATTGGTGACTTCATGGGATTAACCATGAAACTGGATTATATCAAGAGTATTGGAATGGATTGCGTATGGTTACTTCCATTTTATAAATCTCCCCTGAGAGATGACGGCTATGATATAAGTGATTATTATTCCATACTTCCAGAATATGGTACCATTGAAGACTTTGAAAAGTTTGTTGAGGAAGCTCACAGCAGGGGAATAAAAGTAATTGCAGATCTGGTGTTAAATCACACATCGGACCAGCATCAGTGGTTCAGGGATGCCCGTTCATCCAGGGATAGCAAATGGAGAGACTGGTATGTCTGGTCAGATTCTCCGGAAAAATTCAATGACGCAAGAATAATATTTGTTGATAGCGAGATATCCAACTGGACCTGGGATCATGTGGCAGGGCAGTATTTTTTTCACAGATTCTATAGTCACCAGCCCGATCTCAATTATGACAACCCGGAAGTAAGAGAAGGCATGAAGGACGTAATCAGATTCTGGCTGGATAAAGGTCTGGATGGTTTTAGATGCGATGCCGTTCCTTATCTGTTTAAGAGGGAGGGAACTGATTGTGAAAACCTTCCAGAAACACATGCTTACTTCAAGGAAATCAGGGCCATGATCGATAGGGAATATCCGGGATGCATACTTCTTGCGGAGGCAAATCAGTGGCCAAACAATGCCAAGGAATATTTCGGAAACCAGGATGAATTTCACATGAATTTTAATTTCCCCCTGATGCCCAGAATTTTCATTTCACTTAGCAAAGAGGATTCGTTTCCAATTGAAAATATAATTAAGGAAACCCTTCCAATACCCGAAAAATGCGACTGGGGGGTATTTCTGAGAAATCACGATGAGCTGACTCTTGAAATGGTTACTGATGAAGAAAGAGATCTGATGTTCAGGGAATACGCCAAGGTACCGAAAATGAGATTAAATCTGGGAATCAGAAGAAGGCTGGCACCTCTGGTTGACAATGATCGATCAATTCTGGAACTTCTTCATGCGCTGATAATGAGTGTTCCAGGTTCTCCCATATTCTACTATGGAGACGAGATAAACATGGGTGACAATATATATCTTGGTGATAGAAACGGTGTGAGAACGCCTATGCAGTGGAGCTTTGACAGGAACGCTGGTTTTTCCCATGCAGATTCTGAACAGCTCTATTCTCCAGTAATAACAAATCCAAATTACCACTATGAAAGCAACAATGTGGAGTCAATGTCCCGTTTGAGCACTTCATTTCTAAACTGGTTCAGGAGGATGATCATAGTGAGGAAACAAAATTCAAGGGTTCTTGGCAGAGGTACCATAATATTCATAGAGAGCAATCAAAAACAGATACTGGCCTTCATCAGGGAATATGGAAAGGAAAAGATGCTCTGCGTGTACAATTTGTCCAGAAGTCCGTCATATGTGGAACTTCATCTACCTGAATTCAATGGATGGCATCTCAGGGAAGCAATAAGTTCCGTGAGATTTCCTGATATAGGGGAACTGCCTTATTTCTTCACATTACCCAGACACTCCTATTTCTGGTTAATAATGGAGGCACCTGATGAAAATTCATAATGAAACCATTAATCTCATGGACAGAGAAAATTATAACATTATCTCAATGATTCTCAATTCCTCCCTGAATAAAAGATGGTATCCATACAAGGATCAGAAAAACATGGAAATGACAATAATGGATTCAATACCTGAAATGATCAGGAATGAAGAGCCATTTATCATGCTGTTGAGATCAAATAAGAATCCGGAATACATCCTTTCATTTGCGCAGAAGTTAAGATGGCAAAATGAACCACACGAAGAAAATATTATTGAAAACAGGGATTGCATAGAATCAGGAGACATTAAGGAATTCATAAAGATGGTTTTAGAAAAAGGTTTTGGGCAGGGAAGAAATGGAAAGATCACCTTTGAGGGGGATTCAATAGGGGAATTAAGGGACATCTTACTGGAAAATATTGAATATAAGGTTCTCAGTATTCAACAGAGCAACAGTTCTTTTGTAATTGGTCATAGATTCATATGCAAGTTTATCAGAAAGATTCAGGCAGGAGAAAATCCTGATTTTGAGATTCCATGGAAACTTTATGCCGAAACGCAATTCAGGAATACGCCCAGGCCAATTGGCCAGATGGTGTACAGAGACAACCAGCCTTATTCTATCATGTCCATCCATTCATATATTGAAAATAGCGGGGATTACTGGGAGTTCTTTACAAAATTATCTGAACAGCTGCTCTCAGGAAGTGAAA
>JAKATR010000052.1 GCA_021818675.1 Thermoplasmata archaeon
TTATCAAGAAAAAAGAAAGGATCGAACAATAGGAAAAGGCACATAGTTAAGTTACAGAAAATATACCAGAATATAAGCGATGCAAGGACTGACTTCAATCATAAGGTATCTACTGCAATAGCCAAGCATTATGATATTGTTGTGATCGAAGATTTGAACACGTCTGGAATGATACAGAATCACCGTCTTGCAAAGAGCATAACAGATCAAGGATGGTATCAGTTCAAGCAGATGCTCAAATACAAGATGGAATGGAGAAATGCAAAACTCATCGAGATAGGGCGATATGAACCCTCCTCAAAGATATGTTCAAAGTGTGGGAACATCAAGCATGACATGGAACTATCTGACAGAATATATCGTTGCGATGCCTGTGGTCTTGAGATGGATAGAGATCTGAACGCTGCCATAAATATTCGCAATATAGGGCTTATAAAAGTAGGGAAGGGCATTCCCGAATTCACGCCTGTGGAGATACCTCTGGCGGGATACCTGAGTAATGAGGGTATTAGCCATGTGTCGTTGAATCAGGAACCTCCAAAGCTTTAGCGAGGAGAGGATGTCAGAGATCGATATGAGTACAAATTGCCTTATAAAACAAGTTATCTAACATGAAGGATCTGGTTTCTCCCTGATTCGGTGAGTTCAATTTTTATATATTTTTTTTCAAATCTAATCTTTTTCTTCAAATGTCGAGAGAAATAAACAGTAATAAAAGGGACAAATCTTGAAAGATTCAGTATTTTTTCCCTGAAATCAGGGGACGTATTAGATGCATAGGCTGCTAACATGGAATCAAGGAATTCCTCTCCAAATTCGTAAGTGAGACCTGCAAAATCATATATTGGATTTCTGAAGGAAAAATCACCCCAGTCTATGATTCCGCTAATTTTCCCCTTAATTTCATTATACAATATATTGTTAGACATAAAATCACCATGGCAGAGCACAAGTTTTGTGCCCATTTTTTTTAAACTGTTCATAGATTTACACATTATTTCAATATACGAGGATACGTATGGTTCATTTCTCATTTCTTGGAAGTATTCTAACACTGAATTCAACAATTCAAGATCAGTTTCATTTCTCTCGTTATTTACATCTGATATTCTTGTTCTGAGGATTTGAGTCAATTCATCAGGAATATTGTGAAGTCTTTGGAGAAATATACCAAGAGATTTTGCAGTTTTAATTTTGTTTTCTCCGATCATATGAATATTTTGTAATTCTATACCAGGTAACATTTCATAGAAGACAATTATAATTTTATTTCCATCTATTGAATCAATTTCGGCAAGATTCATATCAGGTATTGGTAAAGGTAATTCTTTTCGGAGAAGGTCAGTTGCAATCTTTTCTTTCATTATGGAATGTTGTACTGTGATATTTCGCGGTACCTTTACCGCAAATTTTCCATCCAGTATGAAGAACCTGGAGTCCCATCCACCTTTTTTTTCAGTGATAATTTTTATATTTTTATCGCCTAGTGGCAAATCTCGTAACTGGGTAGCATCGAATTCATACGAATTCATTAACCGACCTCTAAAATATTATAAAAGATGAGCAATGCCAATCAAAGGTATGATGGGTCAGGAATATAAATGATTTGATGGTTGAAAAATAGTGTTATATGTAACCTTTTATGGTATTGCTAATATTTCCGGAATCTATGTATTTGGGTTATATTGGATATTGTACATTTTTCTGAAAACACCATTTGAGTTTAGCAATTCAGAGAAGGTCCCCTCCTCCACTTTCTCCCCATTTTCAAAGGAAATAACCCTGTCAACCAGGGAAATCATTGAAAATCTGTGAGTAATCAAAATTAGAGTCTTCCCCTTCAGAAATGAATTTAATGATGAAATAATGAGTTTTTCAGAGTACGGATCTATCTGTGAAGTGGGTTCGTCCATGATCAGAATTTCCGGGTCCCTGATAAACGCCCTTAAAATTGATATAGCCTGCCTCTGTCCTTCTGATAAATTTCTTCCCATCTCCCCTATTTCACTATTCAATCCGGAATCCAGATTTTCAAAAAGTGGATATAAACCAAATTGCTTTGCCTTATCTATTATCATTTCATCAGTAGCTTCAGGGAAGAATGTCTTTATATTCTCTATAATAGAACCACGAAACATGAAAGGTTCCTGTAAAACCGGTGCAATCAAATGCCGATATGTGTTTGTATCTATAGTCTTTAAATCAACACCATCTATAAAGATACTTCCGGAGGTTGGATTGTAGAACTTGAGCAGCAGGTTTGAAAACGTTGTTTTTCCAGCACCGGTATGACCAACGATCCCGATCTTTTCTCCTCTCTTAATCTCAATATTTATGTCTTTTAAGGCGGGAGAATCGCCATAGTAGAATGATACATCATTAAATTTTATTGAATCGCTGAATGTTTCCACCTTTTTATTTCCGGCCTTTGCACCCTCATCAGGAGTACTGTCAATGATCCCATATATTCTGGTTATTCCCACCATGGAAGACTGATAGGAATTGTAGAGTTGCGATAGCTGCGTTACCGGATCAAAGAATTCCTGAACATAAACGACAAAACTTACAAGAATACCAACTGAAATTGCACCAGCCAGCAGTTGTTGAGCCCCTGCAATCAGTACTATGGCTATTCCAGTGGCCTCAATCACTCTTATGATTGCACCATAAATGGATGATAATCTTGCCGCCTTGAGGTTTGCTTCAAAGTTATCATTGTTAAGGCCATCGAACCTGGTAGCCATACGATCTTCAACATTGAACGACTTTATCGCTCTGATTCCACTGATATTTTCAGCTAGGTTTCCTGTTATTGCAGCTATTGTTCTTCTCGTTCTCAGATAATTTCTCCTGACCCTTCTCTGAATAGAGACTGTAAATCCTGATAACAATGGAATAACTATGAGGGCATATAATGTGAGATTAACATCAAGATAGAACATTATGGATATAGAAACTATTACAGTTGAAATTCCGGAGACAACCTGAGGTATCTGAAACGTCAGGAATTCACTCAAGGTTTCTGCATCATTTGTTATCCTGCTTATGAGATATCCTGTCTTGACCTTTCCAAAAAACGAGACTGGAACCCTCTGAACATTTTCGAATGCACGGTCTCTCAATTCCTTAATTGTCTTTTGTGCAACGCCTGTCGAACTTATGGTTCTGATTCTGTTGGAGAAGAACTGAATAATATAAAATCCCAGAAACGCAGATCCAAATATGTATAGATCTGTGAAATTTCTATTGATAACACCGTTTATTGCAAGACCCAGTGCAAGTGGATAAAGAGTGCCAGCTATTGCAGTTATGACTACAGCCGTAATCAAATAGGTGCTGTCTCTTCTATGAGAAAGAATTTGCCTAACCAGGCGCCTGAACACCTTTGCACCCTTTTCGCTTTTTAATACATCCTCTTCCTCATCCTCGTAACTACGTGACATTGCTATTACCTCCGTTATTGAAGGTATACCCATCTGTAATACCCTTTAAATCACTGGTAATGTCAAATATCTCCTCCACAGAACCATTCTGTAATCGAAGAACCCGATCAGCGAATTTTATAGCAGAATCTCTGTGTGTCACAATAAGAACCGTGGTTCCTGACATTTCTTCCTTGACTCTTTTTAATATTTCAAGTTCAGTTTCAGGATCAACGCTTGAAGTTGCATCGTCCAGAATTAATATTTTTGGTTCAGCCACTATGGCTCTGGCAATAGCGACCCTCTGTCTTTGTCCTCCTGATAGGGTAATGCCTCTTTCTCCAACTCTTGTATTGTATTTTTCAGATAAGGAATCTATGAAATCTCCTATGTCCGCAATCCTTGCCGCTTTCACAACGACGTCCATGCTTAAGGTAGTATCGCTTAATGTAATGTTATCCATTATAGTTCCTGAGAGGAGGGTTATCTCCTGTGGCACCAGTGCCACTGTCCTCCTGAGTTCAGAAAGAGGAATCTGTGAAATATCTCGACCCCCAATGGAAATGATGCCAGAAGTAGGTTCATAGAACCTAGGTATGAGATTCACAAAGGAGCTTTTTCCAGATGCTGTCTTTCCAGTAATACATACTATTTCTCCCTGGGGTATCTTCAGGTTAACTCCCCTGAATATAAACCGCTTCCCTCTCTGAAAAGATACATTTTTTATTTCAAGATCCCCGCTGTGCTTATTTCTATTCGGACCTTGAATATCCTCCTGCATTTCTTCTGATAAAACGACATTAATCCTCTGAATTCCAGCCCGTGCATTTTCTGAAAAGACTATTAATCTTCCAAGGAAACTAATTGGAAAGGTCATTATACTGAAAATATTCACTGCAGCTACTAGGTTTCCAACCTGGGAGGCATTGATTATAGAGGTATATCCTCCGTATAATAATATTGCAGTTGCAGCAATGCTTATGGTTAATGGCATCAGGTTATTGTAAAATCCTCTGAGGCGGGCGACATCCATGTATTCCTCGAAATATGAATTTGTGGTGTTGCTGAACTTTTTTATCTCTTCATCTTCTATTGAGAATCCTCTAACAACTCTGTTTCCAACAATATTCTCCTGAAGCTCTTCATTCATATCTCCGTAGTATGTTCTTATCTTTCTCCAGTGGACCCGCTGTTTTCTCTGAAATACCACTCCTGTTAATATGAGTGCAGGAACTGTAACAATGAAAATCAGGGAATAAATGGGATCAAGAATGAAAAGGAATACGACACTGAAAAGGATCATGAATAGCGTTGGCAAAAGCTGGTTTGTCGTGTTCATGATAAAGTTTCTGGTGGCATCCACATCCATCGTGGACCTGGATAAAAGGTCTCCAGACGTTTGTGTTTCAAAAAACAGGAACTTTTTCTTCATTAAATGATCAAAAATATTCTTCCTCATTCCGTATGCGTAGAGCTGGCTTATGTATTGTGAACCGTAATTGACAAAGAACTGGAAAAAACCTGAAACAGCTGATACAATAAGGATTAATATTGCAAAATATTCAAGCGTGGCAAAATTTAGTGACTGAATTGATGATACTGCATCACCAATTAGTACTGGTATCAAAAGTCTGGTTGCCGACGTTATGATAGATATGGATATCACTGAATATAAAACCCATCTTTTACCTTTCAGATATTTAGAGCCGAAATATAGAGGATATAGGACGGCTATTACATTGTGTATCCTCTTTCTTAAATTTATATGGTTATTCATATTGAACGCAATTTATTCAGGTAATTGCAAGTTATTCTGTCATACGATTTAAGTTTCATGTGATTTTTAAAGGAAAAATCAAATGTATAAATGCAAAAAGTTCAAAACCAAACCTAACGCAAAAATCTATGGAAAAAGAGTAAGAATCATGAGGGACTTATTTTAAAAGTAAACCATACTCGCTGTTGTATAAGATTCTTATTTCTAATAAGTGATAGTTAAGATTTCTTCAGTTTGAACATTTTATTGGGGCAAGTAGTCTATTTTGGATGAGGCAAAGACCGAATCGAGTTCTAAGATATCTTTCTTTTCAAGCCTGAAGGATGCAGATTCAGCATTTTCCAATGCCTGTTTGCTATTTTTTGCCCCCGGAATGGAAACGACATCTCCCTTTGAGATCAACCAGTTGAGGGCAATCTGTGCTGAAGTTTTGGAATATTTTTCTGACAGCACCTTTAAAATGGCTAAAATGTTCTCCAGTGAGTCCAGGTTCTTTGGGGAAAATAATTCATTCCCTTCTCTAATGTCTCCTCTTGGTGCATTCCCCTTATTATATTTTCCTGTCAGAACTCCCTGAGCAAGAGGGCTCCATGCAATTATTGTTATCCTGTTCTTCCTGCAAAAGGGTAGGACTTCCTCCTCAATATTTCTCTGGATGAGGTTATACCTTACCTGATTAGATACGATTGGTAAGTCTCCAAGTATGCCCATAGCTTCCTCCAGATCCCTGACCGCAAAGTTGCTAACTCCAATAGCCTTAATTTTCCCATTTTCGTAAAGTTTTTTCATCGCTTTAAATGTCTGGGAAAAAGGAATCTGCTCCCATGGATCTGGCCAGTGAATCTGGTAAAGGTCAATATATTCCACACCAAGTCGCTTTATACTTGCCTCAGCGGCCCTCTGGAGTTCATCATATCTGAGATGTGCTCCAGCCACCTTTGTGGCAATAATAAAATTTTCTCTCCCATATTTCTTAAGGGCTTTACCCAAAACTCTCTCGCTATTTCCGTTTCCATAAGCTTCAGCTGTGTCAAGAAAATTAACACCGTTTTGCATAGCGGTTCCTACAGCTTCTATAATACTCTCCTCATCACCCTTCCAAGCACTACTCGCCTGCCATAATCCCATTCCAATCTTTGAAACTTTTAAGAAGTTTTTCCCACCTATTGTCAAATATTCCATATCTAAATATTGGATTTAATAGTATAAATATATCTTATTTCCGTTGTCTATTCTTTTAGGGTCTTCAAACTTTCATGTGGGTATGAACTTTCAAATCATATTGTCCCCCCCTCGTTTTTTGAGTTTTCTTGGAAAGGTCATCCGGTTGAAAGAATTCCAAATAAGATTCAAATTGCTCAGGAATTAGAAGAATTGCATTAATCAAAGCGAACTTTTAGAGAAGATTCCGCGCAAAAGCATGAAGGGGCAAATACATTTCATTAGATGTATAGTCTCCTTAGTCACCAAATGAAAATACCCGGAATTGGATCATGATTTAAAGGTGGCAATTCCACAATGTAGTTTCAGTAAAACCTTTGAAAATTGCAAAGGAAACTATGATTTAATATTTAGGGTGTTGTGGTCGAATATCACGAATAAATCACACTGCAGAGTTAAAACTACCGGAATGCCTAACCGGGTATTTTCAATAGCAACTCAAAATGTTAGAACCGCATACCCCTCTTTTATGAAGGAACTAATAATGGACCCTACATATTCAACTTTTATTCCCATTTCAAGAAGTTTTGGTTCTATTCCCTCATCTCTAGCAATTGCTGCACATGCTATTGGGATAATACCGGCTTTCTGGATAACTTCCATGTTTCCCCTGATTTCATCATCATCACTAAGTATCAACTTTTCACTTGGCCCGAAAAATATTATACGGACATCATCAAGCCATTTATATTTTACAGCGTTGACAGCATACATGATACCGGTTAATGCTTTTTCTCTTGCTTCTGCTCCGGATGATATTATTACCAGCGCTTTATCTGTCACAAATTTCAATTCAGTGAATTTATATAACTTTTTCATGAATGCTTGACTTAAATTGGAGAAATGCTTCAAGTCAGGAACAGCATTATTATTCTTAACAGCTCTAAATTAATGCGAATCAGGTGCAGGGTTGCTTACTACCTCATGCGAATAATATAACCCAATTATCACATCAATGACTAGTTTCATAACAAACTCCATGGGACTAATTATTTCTTGAGGGATCATTTCCAAGAAAACCTTTTAAGTATCAATTCCACCAGTTTCGAAACGGAAAAAAATGTAAACTCATGCAGGTCAGGGGATTATACGAGGTTATGCTACAAAAATAACCAATCAGATCTACTTATTTGACATGTTTGCCCATTATAGTGCATATGCCAATTACTCATAGTCTCCATTCCGATAAGACAATGAAATGACTGGTTGGATAAATCGACTTCTATCGCTCTCAACATGTCACAACTCTTTAGGTTGGAGTCTAGAAAACTTAGAGATACAAAATAAAGATGCCTAGAGGAATTGTTGGATTAGGGGCAATTATCGTATGCCCGAAATTTGGTTTTGAAGGACCGGTTAAGGATCACTATCAAATTTAGTTAAAATAGTTTCAAGATCTAGTGGTAAATATAATTTGTTCCAATTATGATTAGATAAAATACTTAGGGATGGATAGTTTGAGATCTGCTTCACTTTTTAAGTTAATTCGAAATGGTTACTAAAGATCTGTATTGTGTTGGATAATCGGTAGGCATTATATCTCTTTCAGGATTAATTGATATTTCTGACAAACAGATAATAAGGTACAATGAAACAATCTTATCTATGATATCGGAAAAATTAATAATGTGTTTAAACATAAACACATGTCATGCCTAAGACTATAACTATCAAAAAGTCAGTGTACGATGAATTGAAAGGGTTCAAGAAAGAGAATGAAAGTTTTAGTGAGCTTCTCGAGAGGCTTGTTAAATCCCAGAGTAAGAAAGATCTAATTAGATCATTAAGGGGAAGCATTGAGTTTGAAGATAAGAATGATCTACTTGCGGATTTAAAAAAGAAAAGGTGGGAGAAAGGGAATTGATTCTTCTAGACACTGACGTCATCATAGAAATCCTGGATAGGGAGTCAGAAAAAGGCGAGGAACTAATGCTTAAAATCATCGAAAGCGGGGAAGAATACTGCACAAGTTCAGTGAACATGCATGAGGTTCTTTACGGTATGGAAAAATACTCCAAAAATTCCAGTTCAGTTCTGCATATACCAACTTTGGACTTCACTAAAAAAGATAGCGAACTATCAGCTGTTTTGGAGTTGAGCGCGGAAAGAAAAGGAAAAGCAGTTCCAAGAATGGATTCCATTATTGCTTCCATAGCAATTAACAACGGCTGCTCACTTTATACTCTGGATGAACATTTTGTAGTTTTTATGGATAATGGCGTCAAGTTGTTCAGATAGAGTGCTCTCCTCTCCCAGCTTTCGCAGAAAGCTTCCCACTTCAAAGGTTGCTGACGGAATCTCCATGGGCTTGAATTCCCCTCGATCCGAAGGTACTCTGTCCTTCATGCTAAGCTATCTGACTTTACGGATGCAGGCACGCATGAAACAACATGTTATCCGACCTGTTTCACTTCTGTCTGCCAGCGGACACGACGGTACCCTTAGAAAGATAATAAGCTTTTTACTCGCTTTCATCCCTATCTTGCCAAAGGGGAATCCTCACTCGCAAATGTTAAATGGACCGCCCTAAACCTGATTAATATTTTAAACGAATACTATATGTTCTAAGGAGATAACTCAGAATTCCAATGGTTCATCAGCAAAAATGATATATACTATGGTAAATTATAAAGTAATATAGTGATCTAAAATGCCTACAACAATACAGGTTAGTGAAAAGCTGCAGAAAGAACTTGCAAAACGTAAAATGAACGACAAGGAAACTTACGAAGAAGTAATCTGGGATCTCATGGAAGACGCACTGGAGCTTGACGAAGAAACCAAGAGAGAAATAGCCCAAGCCAGGCAGGAGATCAAGGAAGGCAAATATCACAGCATGGAAGAAGTCAAGAAGGATCTGGGACTTTGACCTATGAAGTCCTTTTTTCAGATCTCGCTCTTAAGCAGCTTAGAAAACTTGACCGGGAAAACAAACAGAGAATAATTGCAACCATCGAAAGGATCAGGATAAGGCCGGAGAAGTATGTCAGGAAACTTGTTGGAGATGATGGATATAGGCTTAGGGTAGGAAACTACAGGGTGATCTTGGACCTGGACAAGGAAAAACTGATAATTCTGGTATTAAGAATAGGACATAGAAGGAACGTTTATGATTCTTAAGCTTGTTCATTGCTTTCCCGGTTCTTTTATACAAAGTCTGATTGTCACCTTAGAAACGCTTCTGAATAAACATGTCATGATCCAAATCAGGGAAAGCGGATTGGAAATACAGGATAGAAGGGTGAGAAATGTCAGAGACTTTCTAGAGCAACTCTGATTCAATCGTCAGTGCCAGGTGCATGGTGTAAAGATGCCACAGAAAAATGAATTCGAAGAGAAACTCATAAGTTTCTTCAATGCAGAGAATAACCGGGATCGGAAACTATATGAGTCATTTCTTTCACAAGATGTGGAGTGGATTTTATACGGCCCACCAAAGCGAAAAGTTTTGGTTGGAAAGGATGAGTATGTCAAGAATTATGACGATACCGTCTGGTTAGAACCCAAGGATAAACCATAGAAGCAAATCCAGAAATCTGCTTCAAATTCAGTACAAACAGAGTTGACAGAATGAATCTGTCTGGATTTGCTTAATGTTTTAAGGGATTACTTTAAGTCCAATTGAGTTAAAGAACTGCTATTCATTTTGAATTAATAACGATCATCCTAAATAAATAGAATTTAAGCCGGATGAGAGAGCTAACTTATGAAGATTTTCATCTCCAGTGTAAAATTCATTACATCCAACTTCAATAGCACTTGTAATCTGTAAGGCGTCAGCAACATAGATATGGTGTTTTATGACAACGTCCCAGCTGCTTTCTAGTATACTCTCGGATAAGGTGATTATCCTTAATCTGCTTATCTTCTTAAGCCTCGCAGTTTCATTCGAGAATCTGCCCATAACCTCATCCAACTGTTTACTTGTAATTCTTTTTTGCCTATGAGCCCGGTCAAATACCCCAATTACCTCTCCAATATTCCAAACATTAAACGAAAGCAGAACGTTTCCCAGATAGACGTCATTGTATTGTGCACGAATAAATTCTGAGCCAGTTTCATACACATACCTCTTTACTATCGCGCTACTGTCAAGATATGCGATTTTCTCTATCATCCCTCATGCTCCTTACCAGATCGGATACCTTGCTTTTTGGTTTAATTGGATCAAAATCCAGATTAGAATTGACTTGCTTGGAATATTTCATTAAAGATTTGTCTAAATCTAAATACAGTTCGTTTTCGATAACATCCTTTAGGAGAGAGCTTATGTCCTTACCTCGTTGTAATGCAAGATTCTTGAGCTCCATCCAAATCTCGTTATCTATGGATATACTCGTTTTCACCTTCATATAGATTCAAATGGTATATCGGTATAAAATCGTTTACCTTCATACCAAAACTATATTCAATGAAAGCTCTTTTAAATTAAAAACCAACCCATGGTAAAACAATAAGAAGAATACTCTTCAACAAAAAGTGTTTCTTTTAAAATAGAAATTTGTTATAGGAAAACATTATGCCCCAAGCATCTAAAAGATACATTTCATATGCTATTTTATGGATCAAATAGGAATGTATACACATACTTGCATCTTTTCAATTCGCCTTCAACGATATTTAAGAATTACAAGTTTTATCCTTATGGGACATAGGTTTAATCACTCGTCAGATTTGGACAGGGGCAATGCCGAGGCATGTGTTTAAAAAAGGTGTCTCCCGGATATCTTGATCATTTATCTGATTATCTCGTCCATATGGAAGATTTTCCAATACCACACCAAGGAACAAAGGAGAGTGAAATTCAAAGATTAATGGTAAGTTTGTAAATTCGAATCACCGTTTCATATCATTTTTACATGGGAATCCCTACGTCACATCATCCTCGATGCGATTTACGAAATCTTAAACAAAGGTAATACATTCTCAATTTGTAATGGGGATTCAAGAATTAATCAGTACATTTTTCATGATATTAACATTTCCTTCAAGAACACAACTAATTCAATGGACCGGTCGGGATTTGCTTATTGTTTTAAGCGAATACTTACACTCCATTTTTACTAGAATAGAATGTACTACACTTTGAATGACCCAGAATGAGAAAAATCAGTACAAATCCAATCCTCAACG
>JAKATR010000014.1 GCA_021818675.1 Thermoplasmata archaeon
AAATGCTTCAAGTCAGGAACAGCATTATTATTCTTAACAGCTCTAAATTAATGCGAATCAGGTGCAGGGTTGCTTACTACCTCATGCGAATAATATAACCCAATTATCACATCAATGACTAGTTTCACAACAAACTCCATGGGACTAATTATTTCTTGAGGGATCATTTCCAAGAAAACCTTTTAAATAGAGATTCTACCAGTATCTAAAAGAAAAACATTTAAACTCATGCTCGGGCAAATTTCACTCTATTCCACCCTAAGCAGATAAGGATTGCCACACCCGAAAAAGCAAATATTTCACTTAACAGAGTGCGGTTAAAAACACCAAGTATCAGCATTACAGTTAAAAATACTGAATACGTAGCCCAGATGGCCATAGGTTTTCTTTCAGATGCTATAAAATCAAGCTTCCAGAAGTATTTGTATAAATAGATTGAAATCCCTCCAAGAATAACAGTGAGGGGTATCAGCATCAACGGGAACCTGTTCCCGACCAAAAATGGAACCCCCAGAAAAATCCCCCATAATAATGAAGGAAGTAAGAGATTTCTTGATAATGTTGAGTCGGGGACTTTCTTCTTAACATCATTTTTCATCTGGCGGTGAGCAAGAAGGAATAAAATTACTGCAAGAATAATGAGATAGATTACAGGAGCCGCCTGCGGGATCCTACCAGAGGATATCGCTCCTTTCATGAGAAACGCATAGATTACTGCTGTAACTGGTAACATTACAGCGTAACTCCATCTGTTCAGGAAAGGCTTTGAAATTCTATTGGGCCAGATTACACGCATTATCAATAGAGTGATTGAGACGGTTACTACTGCGTGGAGTACCATAACATATATTGTCCATGTAATGTTCATTCCACCGAACGAAAGCCATAAGGCATGGGTCTTTGTGGATTCCATGGTAAAGATGGCAAAACCTTCCTCAAAGATTCCATAGATCAACCCTAGAATGAATATGGTTCCTGTTTTAAGGGAATACCTGGATGAAATGTCAGCAATTATGGAAACCTGAAAGCCATAAAAAGTCAGGCTCATGATGAACGATACTGGGTAAGCCACGACACCTTCTACGCTTGTGGACCCTGTAAGTATCTCGGCCCCAAAGAAACTTATTAGACTTATAAGCAAGACAGTAACAACGGGAGAGGAGGAGTCTATGTAACGTTTGAGTTCTGAATTCGCTTTTGCGGTTTCTCCATTCTCTATTGTCTTGACCACATTCAGTGAAAACGATCCTTATACTTTACATATTTCGTTGTGATAGTTATTAAAACTGAATATTATGGATATAATATTAAGAATTATCTCGATATAGGTCTCCCGCCGATATCTTTTAAACTTTTAAGTGCATCTACAAACGACCTATCCAGTTGAATTGTTGTTGTGCCTGATTTTGACACTATGTGTTATCTATATTTTGTATATGGCAATTTATACCCTCTAATATAGTACATTAAAACTCGCCATTGAATTATATGGAATATAAGTCGACCTCTAGTAACTTGATTTCCTTAAATCACGCTTTATAAATTTTATTTTGAATCAATAACACGTTCACATGGAAAATCCTGCATTCAATCTTATGCTTCTACCTATAAGCAAATTCAGTGATCGCAAGAATGGACCGATCTGGATTTGATTAAAGCTTTAAGCAAATACATTTGCTGTACTTGAAAAATAGGAAACTATCCACTATCTCAAGATTATTAAACATAACTCGACACCCATGTCTAAATGGGCTGAAAGACAAAGATTATATGGTGGTTATACATCTGTTATATAATAGATATACATGAATTACACAACTATACAAATTAGCCAATCTACAAGAGAGAAATTGAATGGGCTAAGAGCGCACAAAAGAATGACATACGATGAGTTGCTGAATGCACTCATGTCACTAATTCCTGAGGGCGATGAGGAGGGAGTTTACACTGCGGATTTCAGGGCTTCTCTGCTTAGAGGGCTCCTAGATGTGAAAGAGAAGAAGACCCACACCACAGACGAAGTCAAGAAACAGTTGGGAATCCAGTGACAGACTTTGAGGTTGAATATTCAGAGGAATCCCTTTTCCAGCTTCGGGGCCTAGACGTTTCTGTAGCCAAAAGGATTATCCGGAAAATAGAAAGCACAAGAAGCGATCCACACAGGTCCTTTGTGAGGTTAGTCGGAAGAACTGAATATAAGCTGCAAGTCGGTGACTATAGAGTGATTGCGGATATTGAAGAAAATAGAAGAGTGATAGTTGTCAGATCACTGGGTCATAGAAAGAACGTGTACAAGTGACCAGCCTCGTTTTTAATATGGGGTTATTGTAATAATGAAAGTCAATTATGAAATGAATATAAAACACATGCCTACAATATGCTTCACATGACTAAATCACAAGTTAAAGTCCTAAGCGAACATTCTGAAATATGATTTCCAGACGAAAAAATAATACGTTTGTGAAATGGAGAGTTTGAAATCTTACCATAACAGTTTACCGTTAAATGTTTATATGGTATTATACTTAACTTTCATGGTCAAAACCACGATTAATCTGGATGATGAAATCTACGCTGAAATCATCAAGGAATCCATAGAAAAATATGGCAGCACCAAGAATATGTCGAAGATTATTAACCAGCGACTCAGGAGCCGTATGAACCCTACAGGGAAACGTAAAGCGCGAATTACCTTCAAAGCAAAAGAGAATCTTTCATCTCTGGATGCAGACAGCGAGATAAGAAGGGGATGGGAGGAAAGTAATAAATGACTGTGCTGATAGACACTAATGTTCTGGTGTATGATACCATAGAGAATTCCCCGCATCATGATAGTGCAAGTGAACTTATCGATGAGTTGGAAGATCCCACAATAAATTCAATGTCGATCGTTGAACTTGGTTTTGTGCTTCCAAGGTATGGAATAGATAATGAAAGTGTTCGAATGAAGATAGAGGAATTATTGCATAGTGATTATTTCACAGTCTCATGGCTTTCTGGAAAGATGATGGAAAAGGCATCCTCATTCATGGTTGAGAACAATCTGAGTTTTAGAGATTTCAATGACTGGATAATAGTATATGATGCATATTCGAGAAAGGTACCTTTAGTCACTTTTGATAAAATACTGCAAAAGAGATGCAAAAAACTTGGTATTCAAATTGTTGAGATATAGTTTGATGGATGGACCGGTCGGGATTTGATTAAGGTTTTAAGTGAATACTATAGACTAGGCTACCTAATTTGAGTTTGCGACTGGTAAGGCTCTCGAACAAGATCAATCATATTCTGAGCAGTCTAACTTTACTTTTGAACGGTATACCATTGAGTTTTTGACATTTTTAACCACATTTGGTTATCTTTTCGTTGACCATGATTTTGCGCTTGCTACACTATAAATCAATCTCAATAAGAGAGAATAACGCACGATGACCAAATAAATGAAAGGAGTAGCAAAAGAAGTTTTTGTTCTAAAAGCTATAGATTGACTCGTCGTAAATCGTCATCACCGAGCCATAGAACGAAAAGAAACAGAGAATGAAAACTCATTAACTGAGAAAATATAATAATATAGAGATTTATATGTAAAGAACTGACAAAATGAAACTAAGAGAAGTAAAAATAAAAAATTTTCGCAATCTTGTTGATATTAGGATTCCCATAGATGACACCACGATTTTCATTGGCGAAAACAACTCAGGAAAGACTGCCTTCATGGATGCTTTAAGGATTGCATTACCCCACAATACAGTCAATCGTAAGCTCCCTTTTGATGAGTATGATTACCACATGAAAATGCCTAGCGACAAACCACAGACCTCAGAAGGTATAGTCATAGATCTGTGGTTTCGGGAAGATGTAGCGGATGAGTGGACGGATGCGCTGATTCAGGATCTTAATGAAATTGTTCAAACAGATGGCGTTCAAGGAATAGACTCTATAGGGCTCCGTCTTTCTAGCAAATACAATCAAAAATCAAATGATTTTGATTTTAGGTGGGAATTTCTTGCCTTAGATGGAAAATCATTGGAATCTAAGAGTGCTAATTTATACAAATTGACAAAATTTCTGTCCTACATTCGCTTGTTCTATCTATCATCTCTTCGCGATTCTAATGACGAATTTTCTCCGAACTCCAAATACTGGGGACGAATAATCAAGGACCTCAAAATTAGCGAGGAACAAAAAGTTCTACTTAGCGAGGAGCTTGAACAGCTTAATAAGAGTTTATTGGGTACAGACCCAAGACTTGAACGACTAATGGAATCATTAGGAAAAGTGCAGGATATCATGGCACTAGGGAGTGGGAAAAACACAACTATACACGCACTACCGCTTAAGCCTTGGGAATTAATGTCTAAGTCGGAGGTAGCAATCAAGGCCCAAGGAAGCGGTATAGAATTTCCACTTTCAAGTTATGGACAGGGCACCAAGAGTCTTTCTGTATTGTTTCTTTTCCAATCTTACATCGATTTACTTCTCAAACCAACATTCAAGGAAGAAACCGAAGCAATACTAACTCTTGAGGAGCCTGAGGCACATCTCCATCCTCAGGCAACTCGTGCTGTAGCGGCAAATATTAGTGAAATAAAGAGCCAGAAGATCATTTCGAGCCATTCACCATATTTTATTCAAGAGATTCCTTTTGCAAATATAAGGGTATTTCGCAGACATGGAACATTATCAAAGGTATATTACATTAAGAGACAGTTTAATGCCAAGATACCTGAAACACCAGAACTATTAAAATTCTGCGATGGCAATAGCCCATCATTTGAATACAATGAAAATACTGAGACTCTCATCGTCAAAAAGCGTATTCAAGAGAAAGAACTTTGTTCGTTACAAAATTTGTATATGGAAGAAGAAGTAAAGACAAAACTAAAGAATCTTTATGATGAATCACAATTATTTTTAAGTGACGAGGAAGTTATGAAACTTGAGACTTTCTCAAAGCGCATCCGTGGAGAGATTATCTTTGCACGTGCTTGGGTATTATGCGAAGGGCAAACTGAATATCTATTAATCAAATACTTTGCCGAACTAATGAATAAGCCGTTAGATCAATACGGTGTCTCGGTAATAGATTTCAAAAATAACGGTACATCAGGAATTTTTGTTACTCTTTCACGTATATATAACATCCCTTGGATAATGCTAATCGATAGCGATATTGCTGGTAACGGGTATATTAAGGAAGTTGAAAACAGGGGCTTAACAAATGAAGAAATGCTTGAATTAGTACGCAAGTTTCCTATTGAAAATTTGACTTTAGAAAGATATCTTTACAAAAATGGCTTTGCTCAAGAATATATAGAAATTCTAAAAGAGGAAGGGATTAGGCTTGATAATAAATCTGGAGATGAAGGATTAGAGGAAGATATCGTCAAAAAGATTCAGAGTGATAAACTGACTCATATGAATGCATTGATTAACAAACTTAAGGTAAAAGGGGCCGATGAAAGTCGAATACCTGATTTTTTTAAAAATGCTATCATTTATATAATTAAAAAAACAATGGAAGGAAATGCGGAATGACGACTGATTCTTTAAAAAAAGCATTGGATGAACTTAGTTCCATTCAAAGAGAAATAGTTGAATGGGATACTGGATCATTTTTTGTCCTAGCTGGGCCTGGATCAGGAAAAACAAGAATACTCACTTGTCGAATAGCTCGTATACTGGATTTGACACGTGACAAGAATTTTCGTATTTTAGCATTGACATTCACTAACAAGGCAGCCGACGAGATGAGAAGACGAATTGATGAGTATGTGCCTGGAATGGAAAATCGACTTTTCATAGGTACTTTTCACTCATTTTGTGCTGAGATTCTACGTCAGCAAGGCTCTCAAATCGGTATAAATTCAAACTTCAACATATATTCTCTTGATGCTGATCTTCAAGCAGTTTTAAGCAAGGCTATCACGAAAGTGAAGAGGATTCACGATGTTGAAATTCGGCCTGATAAGAATCTATTGGCCGTGATACACAGTTTGAAGTCACGGCTAGTTCTTCCCGAGAATTGTAGTGTATTGTTTCAAGACAAGGAAAATGGAGAGGAAGCAGCTCTTCTTTACAAGGCTTATGAAGATGAGTTGACCAAGAGCAATGCTTTGGATTTTGACTCACTTATCTTTAAGACCTATGAACTATTCACGAAGTATCCTGCTATAGCAAAAAGGTATCGAACTGTCTATCAATACTTGTGCATAGATGAATTTCAAGATACTAATTCTTCTCAGTATAGCCTTGTACGTGCTTTCACTGGTGATGAGTACAAGAACGTGTTCATAGTTGCTGATGACGACCAGATAATATATCAATGGAACGGAGCAAGTTACAAGCGTATCGAAGAACTCATAGATGACTACTCGCCAAAGAAAATCCAGTTGCCGCTGAACTATAGATGCCCACCTGAAATAGTAGAGCTGGCTAACAATCTTATAAGTCATAACTTTTTGAGAACAGCAAACAAGAAACCACTTGAATCATTTCGTTTAAGTTCTGGTCAAGAAACAGTTCGCTTACTACCATCTTTCGAGGATTTGAGTTCAGAGGTATCTGGTATAGCGAAGGATATAAGGGATCATTATTTAGATAATCTTAGTTCAGTAGCTATACTGGGAAGGAATCGAATGTTGCTGGATAGCGCTAAGGAAGCATTGGATAACGAAGGACTGGGTGCTATAATTTTACAACGAAAGGACAATTTTGAAAGCACTCCGTTCAAGTGGCTTTACTCAATCCTAGATCTTGCAAACAACCAACAAAATCAAATCAGCTTGGAATCTGTTTGTGGAACTTTTGCCCAACTTACACAAATTAAAGTCGATGTGGAGGAAGTCATTAGACGTGCTGGAATTTCGAATAATGGTTATTTGCAGCAGTGGATAAAGATTATTCAACAGAGAAACGTTGATGAAATGGCAAGGGAAATTATCGACAAAACTTTTCGCTATTTGGTACAAGGAAGAGATTTCATTAGTTACATAAATTTTGCTAAGGACTGGTTTAAGAAATTAGTGGCCGTAAATCAGAAAACCATTGAAATCTCGACAGATGAAGTGTTTGCAGGTTATCTTGAAGAGTTACCTATATGGAATGATCTTGTGACACAAATCACTCGACTTTTGGGTGATGCTTTGACATTGGAGGCATTTTTACAGGAATTACAGCTGCATTCAAAGGAACCAATTCCAGACAAGGACAAAGTTGTTCTGATGACAATTCATGGAGCCAAAGGGAGGGAATTTGACCATGTGTACATAATTGGACTTGTTGATGGTATACTACCGTCTTATCAAAGTATGAGGAATGGTGATTATAGCCCAGAAATGGAGGAAGAAAGAAGAAACTGCTTTGTTGCAATTACAAGAACGATAAAAAAGTTAACCATGAGTTACGCGGGGAAATATAATGGCTGGTACAGGAGTCCATCTAGATTCATTAATGAGATGGGCTTGTTTACCTGTAATAGTGAGGTGTGAAATTAGTGCTAGGACCTGCGACAACGATCCATGGCGGCAACAGGATGTCATGTCGTTTTCTGATATTTCTCAGTAATTTGCCACGTTTTCATGCAATTTCCTGTGTGGACAAACTTATCTAACACCCTTGACTGTTGCGATTGTTTCGGTTCTTACAAGTCTGGGAAGCAGAACCTGTGTCAAATTTCTAACAACCTTTTACCACCATAGACAACGACCAAAAGACTTTAAAATCCAGAAATATATATGGATAGCAGTGGTCAGACACAAATTGGTAACTGTAATTGGGTCTTATTTGGGCGGTCTTTTTGTTACAATGGGAACTTTACGGGACAGCTATGTCATGGAACAGTTAAGAAATAGTGAAGAAGATATACAAAAGGGCAGAGTAAGGAGTGTCCCGAAGTTTATTAAAGACCTTTGATGAAAGAGTTCAAAACATTATCAGTGTAAACGTAGACGTCTAACTAATATAATTCTCAACAACTTTTCTGTCATCCCATTGCACACCGTACAAGTCGAAGACTAGGTCGTCAATCTCATTTTCCAACTTTGTGGTATCAGCATTCCCATTTTTCCTCTTTAGGTTCATTATCTCCTTAACATTTGCCGCGATTTTTCTTGCGGCATTTCTCTCGTCTTCGTTACTAGGAATTTTAATTGGTAATGGTCCTAGATAATCTGTAGTGAAACGGTAATACCCACCCGAAAATAAGGGACTCCGATCCTTGATCATTGCAAATAGAAGTTTAGAATTCAATATGCCGACGATGAACTCATAGAGTTTCTTATCCTTTAATACCAAGCCATAGCAACTTCCTTTGGAGAAATAGACCCCACCATCCATAATGGTGAAATTAGGTCTGTCTGATACGTCTGGAGTTACAATCTTCTTTTCTTCGAACCAATCGATAGTCCTAGCAGTTGGTAGATCATAGTAGCTTTTTACTCCCCATCTCTTAGTCAGTTCATTCTTGTGGGAAAGCAGATAATTGTACAATTTAGGATTGAGCCTCAACTCTGACTCGTTGATCAGTCTTTGATTTCCATTCTCCATTATATATGGGTACAACACTAACAGCTTTGGCTCAGGCAGCAGGTACCTTCTCACTTCCCTACCTTTTACATATTGTTTCAAGTATTTGTGATCAAGCTCCCGCTCCACAAAATCCTGGGGAAATAGGAGCAGGTCATCATTGCCTGTCTGGATACCCACTTGAATAGATGAGCACAAATCTCCTAAAGATTTGGTTCCAACAAAGCTATTGAACAATTTTGTCATCTTTTCTTCGGCAAAAGACCAATCCTTGACGAATTCAGAATGTGGAACAAATTTCGCCGTTATGAGAGTGTTATCTGTATCTTTATTAGTTGAAGCAATAGTCGTTAACAGT
Organism: Thermoplasmata archaeon; assembly: GCA_021818675.1. Classification (GTDB taxonomy): domain Archaea; phylum Thermoplasmatota; class Thermoplasmata; order Thermoplasmatales; family Thermoplasmataceae. Next base: position 8,885 of record JAKATR010000014.1, read on the forward strand.
GAAGGGGCGGCTCTCTTTACCTTCACTATCTTCGTTATCATTGACGCTTCATGGGGCTTGTGAAGTGTTAGAATCAATGGATAGTTGGTAACACCTTCAAACACTGGGGTGTCTCCAAAGTCAATAATTTCCTCGATGGTGGTCTCTCTTGCTATAATCTCCTTGAGGGGGTCTCCGTAACCTCTCTGAACAAATTTGTCCGATATGATAAAACCAAGTCTGCCAGAGCTATTTAGTTCACCTATCCCGAATTCTACAAAGATTGTGTACAAATCATATAGACCCTTAGCCGTCCTGAATGAATTTTCCAACATCTCCTTTTGTATAGAGGGTAGCTTTTGAACCTTAACGTAGGGTGGGTTACCAACGACGAAGTCATATTTTTTTTTCTTAAGCTCGTCTGTGGTCTCCTTGTCCTTGGCAAGATTTTTGCCGGTAGCTCCATAAAACTGTGTTATGTTCAATTGTCTCTTCTGAGCTTCTAAGGAGTCGGTTTCATATACCTTGAACCTAGGCACTCTGAATCCTTTATTACCTTTAGCCGCTTTAAAATACAAATCTATGATCTGAAAGAGAAGATTCATTTCGGTTATATTCACTGCAAATGGGTTTATGTCGAATCCATGAATATGCAAAGCAACGGAATTAACGATTTCCTCGCATTCCTTAGAAGTGAGTCGGTCATATATGTCTTGCCATTTCCTATTATCTAGGGCCTCCTTGGGAGACGCTTTACCTAACTTTACGGCATGTCTGGCTATGAGCCGCCGAGTAGCGCGCACCAGAAAACCTCCAGAACCACAAGCGGGGTCAATTAAATCCTTCTCTTCTATTGCTTTGTTAGGAACATAACCGACGGCATCTAGAATGTAATCTATAACTTCGTCTGGTGTATAAAATTCGCCGAGTGATTTTCTCTCCTCCTTAGGTAAATATTTTTCATAAAGTTTGCCCAAGATGTCTCTGTCAACCTTTGCAAAATCGAACTGGTTAAGTATCCAGATTACCCTGTTTAACACGTGGTCAAGTTCTCCGTCCCCACTTTCATACCAATCTAGTGGGTTATCCTTTTCATAGAAATGGTAGTAGAGGTTATTTGCTGCATTGTATGAGAAATAAACAATCTGTTTAAACACGCCATTGTCTGGCATACTTGGCTCGTACAGCTGATCACGTAATCTCTCGATTCCCCCATTCGAAATTTTCTTGCTTAATAATCCCTTGTCTTCGCATATTCGTATGAAGAGGAGCCTGTTTATAAGAACATAGATCGATTCCTTGCAGAAAACCTGCTTGTTCTCTTCTTCCTTATCATCCTGTCTGTTTGATATTGATTTCCAGATATAATATCCTATAAAAGGTGCATACTTCTTATACCGTCCTTCGGTTTTGAGTTCGTACCTTGCAATGTCTGCGGACTCTCTTTTGCTTCCATTAACTTGTTTCTTTATTTCGTCTATTTCATCCTTGGCTTGTTTATACTGTGCATAACCCGCGTAATACTCGTCAAAAGCAGAATAAGTGTACTGTTTGAGCAGGTCATTTGAAATGTAATTAAGGTTCTCAATCAATTTATCAAAACCCTCATCCTGAGCAACGTCGATTTTAGCGTAATACTCGTTAAACTTGAGGTATTTGGCTTCACTCCAAATTTGTTCCTTTGTTATGTTTTCAAGGTAGAGAATCTGTTCTGTTTCCCTTGTGGAAAGCTTGTGCTCCTTAGTCTTCTTAGAACTTATCATGTTCTTAAAGTCAATATCCACTTTCAGGGCTCTTTCGCCGTCTTTCACTTCCCACAGCAGAAATCTGTACCCATTCGTAAGACCCACAAATCGGGTAGAAGCATCGGCATATTTTCCGGCTTGATTCCTCCACTTTTCCTCGTTTAAGTCCTCACGAGGCCTTTTGGTTTCTATTACTACAACTCTGTTCTTGTTCTCATCATATAATGTAACGTCCGTTCTTCCTCTCTCATATACGAAGTCGTTACCTGAATATCCTAACTCAGCTTCTATTAGGTATTTTCCAAGTTTAGGGCTAAAATTGTGTTCAAGTGTACTTTCGTCTATTTCATCGTTAATTTTTTTGAATGCTGTCAGTATTTTTTGAACGAAACTGATGTTTGTTTTGGGGGGCATTATTTCAACCTCTTCTGATTTGGCGATTTTTTTATTACCTACTGCGGATAAACATTACATCATTCAAATAGCTAATGCTTTCATCAAGTTCTTTTCCTTATTTCTACAGAAACAATTGACGCATCCTATAATAATATTTGCGACTCCATTGTATAATATCTGCCTATTTTCTTCCTAATAAGGGTGATAAGGCCAAGGTTCTGCAAATAATTGACACTCTGTAAGAAAGATGAGTTGCTCGTCCCCCTGAGCATAAAATGGCTGGATGATGAAACTTCGGAATACGCCCTGTTCGTATGCTGATTCCTGAGCATTGCCGCGAGGTCATGAAAATAAAACGAGAGCCCTAGTAAGAAGTATTCCACAAATAGTTAAATGGACCGGTCGGGATTTGAACCCGAGGCCTCCTGCTTGCAAAGCAGGCGATCTACCGCTGATCTACCGGCCCTTCAGGTAAAAGTTCTTCTTCTTTATTTATCTTTTCACTCTTTCCCGTTT
>JAKATR010000046.1 GCA_021818675.1 Thermoplasmata archaeon
CCGATTATCGTAAGAGCAGTGTTACTGCTGGAAAAAATATAGTTTCAGCGGTAACCGTAGTGGAGGTTCCCCCTATGACTGTTGCAGCCATAAGGCTCTACGATGAGGATGAAACAGGTCTTGTAGTGGTATTTGAAAAATGGGCAGATAATCTGGAAAAGGAGGTTTATTATAGAATTACAACTCCTAAGGAAAAGACAGAGAAGCCGCTCCCTCAGACCTATTCAGAGGTTAGAGTCACAGTTCACACAAATCCAGATAAAATAACTGGTGTTCCTACCAAGATTCCAGATCTTTTCGAAGTAAGAATCGGTGGCGGAACTCTTGATGCAAGATTAAAATTTGCTATGGAGAAACTTGGCAAACAGGTTACTTTTGAAGATTTTTCAAAACCAGGTAATTTTGTAGATGTAACAGCTGTTACAAAAGGTAAGGGTTTCACAGGGCATGTTGAAAGATTTGGAGTAAAGTTACTTCCAAGAAAAAATAGAAAGCACAGGAGAATGATAGGTACACTTGGACCATGGCATCCAGATTGGGTAAGATTCACAGTTCCTCAGGCTGGTCAAATGGGTTCACATCAGAGAACTGTTCCAAATATACGTGTATTAAAGCACGGGAAAACAGATGGGACTGATGACATTAACGTTAAAGGAGGATTCGTAGGATATGGAGAGGTCCGATCAGATTACATACTTCTCCACGGGTCTATTCCAGGGCCATCAAAAAGACTTGTAAAGCTTCGCGATCCATCAAGACAGAAATCGACCAATGTGGATAAACTCAACATAACTTATATTTCAAAGGAATCAAAGCAGGGTGATTAAAATAAAAACTTCAATATATACTATTAAAGGAGAATCAAAGGGAGAAATTGAGCTTCCAACAATATTTGAATCAGAAATTAGGGAAGATATACTTAAAAAGGCATTCAGAGCATCTCAATTATCAGCCAGACACCCATATGGGTCTTCACCACTGGCAGGTTCAAGAAGAGTTGGTCATACAACTGGGCCAGGTCAGGGAGTATCCAGAATGCCAAGAGTCAGTGGATCATCCAGAGGAGTTTTACTTGGAAATACTGTAGGCGGAAGAAGCCCACATTCACCAAGATCAAACAAAGTGCTTTTTAAGAAAATCAACGCAAAGGAGAAAAAAATAGCTCTGTCCACAGCGATTGCAATGACAGCGAAGCAGGAATTTGTATCAGCAAGGGGTCATAAGTTTGATCAGGAATTAAAGTTTCCAGTTGTGGTCGAAGATAAAATAGAGAACATTTCAAAGGCAAAAGAGGCACTTGATTTTCTTGGAAATCTTGGTGTTGCAGAGGACGTTGAAAGAGCCAAAGAAGGTACAAAAATAAGAGCTGGACGTGGCAAAATGAGAAACAGGAAATACAGAACGCCCAGAAGTATGCTCATAGTTTCAACAGAACCTTCTAAACTCATCGCATTTAAATCAATACCTGGGGTAGAAATATGCGGAGCAAAGAATATGACTCTGAGAAAACTGGCTCCCGGAGGAGATGGTGGAAGATTGGTTATTTATACAGAATCTTCGGTAAAACAGATAGGAGGGAATTAGATGAAATTCAATATCATATCTCCGGTAGCAACAGAAAAAACGATGCTTAAGGGTGAAAAGGAAAACAAGTTAACATTCATAGTAAGAAAAGGGGCAACCAAGCAGGATATAGCTAAGGAAGTAGAGGAGAGATTTGGAGTGAAAGTTGTATCCATAAACTCACTTAACACCAAGAAAGGAAAGAAGGTCATAGTGAGATTAGCCAGTGAGTTCAGTGCAGATGAAATTGGAGGAAGAATAGGTATCTATTAGGGTGAAAATATGGGAAAACCAATCATACCACAGAGAAGGGGAAAAGGAGGACTTGTTTATAGAAGTCCGAGTCATAGACACGTAACGGAAGTTAAGCTTCTTGGTAGCGGTAAATACAAGGTAGTGGATTTGATCCATGCACCAGGAAGATCAGGGCCATTAATGAAAGTTCTTTCAGATTCCAAGAAGGTGGAATATGAGATTGCGTTCAGAGGTGCTTATGTTGGCCAAGAATTAAATTCAGGCAAGCTTGATTCACCTAACGAGGGGGACACAACTTACCTGGGATTAATACCAGACGGTGCATTTATTCACAATATAGAATCAATGCCAGGAGACGGAGGCAAATTCTGCAGAACAGCCGGCTCTTCATCACAGGTTATCAGTCACGGAGAAAACGTTAGCGTTAAATTACCCTCAGGTGCAATTAAAAATTTCAATCCTTCCTGCAGAGCGACAATAGGGATCGTTGCTGGTGCAGGAGCGAAGGATATTCCAATATTGAAAGCAGGAAGGCAGAAGCATTACTTGCAGAGCAGAGCAAAAAGACCAATATCTGTTAGAGGAGTAGCCATGAATGCAATAAACCATCCACATGGAGGAGGAAACCATCAGCATATTGGAAGACCAAATACAGTCGGAAGAGGAGCACCTCCAGGCAGAAAGGTAGGAAGGCTTTCACCACAAAAGAGGAAGATTAAATGACAGTAAACAGACAGGCATCGGTAAAATCCATAAGGAGAAGATCAAGAAAATCCCAGAAAGTAACCCTTGGAAGAGCAAAGGAGTTCAGGTATCGAAACTTTACCCTTGATGAACTGAAAAAAATGGATAAGGATCAATTAATGAAGATCCTCCCTGCTAGGGCAAGAAGATCTCTTAAACGAGAAATGGGAATTGATCAGATTAAATTATACGAAAATCTAATGGGTCCAAAGAAACAGATCAAGACCCACGTTAGAGACATGGTTATTCTTCCAAGATATGTAGGGAAGATAATTGAGTTGTATAATGGAAACTCGTACGTTAAATTTGAAATAAGGGGAGAAATGATCGGGCATTATCTCGGTGAGTTTGCTCTCACCAGAAAAGAGGTAAAGCACTCTGGGCCAGGAGTAGGGGCAACTAGGTCTTCCAAATTTATGCCGCTGAAGTGATGAATATGAAAGGATACTCAACAAATGAATTTCCGGAAAAACATGCGAGGGCACTAAGCAAAGACAACAATATTTCCTTCAAAGATTCAGTAAACATAGCACATAATCTTAGAGGTCTTCCTTTGAAAAATGCCAAGGCCCTTCTTGAAGGAGTCCTTGAGAAGAAAGTACCTATCAGGTATTTCAGATATCTTGATTCCGTTTCTCATAAAAGGGGAGTCGGGCCAGGAAGGTATCCCGTAAAGGCAGCCTCGGAATTCCTCAAGGCATTATCAAATGCTGAAGCGAATGCAGAATTTAAGGGAATGGATACAGATTCATTGAAAGTAACGCATATAGCAGCCAATAAGGGGAAAATGCTTAAAAGATTCACACCAAAAGCCTATGGAAGAGCTGGAGCCAATAACCGGGATCTGGTCAACATAGAAATTATACTGGAGGAAATGGAACAATGAAGGAGAGAAAATTCGTAAGTGACGCAGTAAAGAGACTTCTAGTCAATGAATACATCAGAAGAGAAACTGATGCTGCCGGATTTGGAGGGATCGAGATGAAGAGAACCCCTCTTGGAACAAACATTACACTAATCGTCAATAAACCGGGACTTGTCATAGGAAGGCATGGATCAAAAGTTCAGCAGATAACAGAAACCCTTGAAAAGAAATATGGTATTGAAAGCCCACAAATAGAAGTTAAAGAGGTTCAGGATCCTGACTTAAATCCACAGGTCATTTCTAAGAAAATTGCTCTTTCACTTGAAAAGGGATGGGCATACAGGAAAGCCGGAAATACAACACTCAGAAGGATTATTGACGCTGATGCAAGAGGAGTACTCATACGAATTGGCGGAAAGATATCCGGGGAAAGAGCCAGAGCCCAGAAATTCTTCTATGGTTCAATAAAATACTCAGGTGAACCAGCCAGAAGTGGAATTCAGCATGGTTTTTCAACTGCCAAGATGAAACAGGGTATTATTGGGGTTTCTGTAAAGATTCTAAATAAAAATTACAAATTACCAGATGATATAGAAATTGTAAGGGAAAGAATAATTAAAAGTGAGGTAAAAGTAGATGGCGCAGCTGAAGTCGGAACAGATAAGAAAGATGAGTAAGGAAGAGAGAAACGAGCAACTCAAGTCCCTGCATGAAACTCTCCTGAGACAGAGGGCCAGTGTGGCTATGGGAGGAGCTCCATCAAACCCAGGTCTCATAAAGTCAGTAAGACAACAGATAGCCCGAATCCTTACAATTAACCGGATGGAGGAAATTAAAAAATGAAGGAGAAGAATTTTACTGGAATACCCAAAGAACTGCAACCATGGGAAGGATTTTCCCGAAATAATCAGGCTATAAAGATCAGTGTTGACAAGAGAAGATACGGAAAGAATGTAACAATAATCGAAGGATTCGACCCAAAGAGCGAGGACATTGATGAAATCGCAAAGAAACTAAAGAGACGTGTTGCGTCAGGGGGAACAGTAAAAGAAGGTAAGATAATAGAGCTTCAGGGAGACCACAGAGAACCGGTTAAGAAATTACTGGATGACATGGGGTTCAAGACAGAAGTGATTTAAGATGAAATTAGAGAACGTTGCTGGGGACTTCATAGGAAAGGAGATGAGAATAGTGGAATCAAAAAATTCTCAATTCGTTGGATTTACAGGTAAAATTGTAAATGAAACGAAGAACACATTTTCAATCATGAAAGAAGGAAATGTTAAGATGATTCCCAAGGAAGGTTCCAAATTTCAATTTAATGAAAACTCAGAGAAGTTTACGATAAAGGGAGAATATATTAGAATTAGCCCGGAAAATAGAATTAAGGAAAGCAGAAGAATAATGCGATCAATAAACAGGAGCGAAAAAATATGGTAAGACAAATAGGATTAGATGTACCAGTTCCAAAAGGAGAATGTCAGGATAAAAAGTGTCCGTTCCATTCGAATTTGAGTGTCAGAGGTCAGGTCATTGAGGGAGAGGTAGTTTCAACTTCGATGATAGGTAGTGCAACAGTGGTAAAGTATGGAAAAAGATTATCAGGAAAGTTTGAAAGATGGGTTAGAACCAAATCCATATACCATGTTCACGTGCCAGGATGCATGGAAATTAATGTTGGAGACAAGATTAAATTTTCAGAATGCAGGAAACTGTCAAAAACAATTTCACATGTTGCAGTAGAGAGGTTGAATCAATGAGAGGAATCGCAGGCAGACAGACCAGGGGTCTTCCACTGGGGGCAAGGATGGTTTGCGCTGATAACAGTGGAGCAAAAATCATCAGTCTGGTAGATGTTAAGGCTTATCACGGAGTCGCAAGCAGGATTCCTGCCGCTGGTGTAGGAGATTTATTCATAGCAAGTGTTAAGAAAGGCAGTCCTGAAATGAGGAGCAAGGTCGTTTATGCTGTCGTTGTAAGACAGAGAAGACCATTCAGGAGAGCAGACGGAACAATGGTGTCATTTGAAGAGAATGCAGCAGTTCTCGTAACTCCAGAAGGTGAAGTCAGAGGTTCTGAAATAAAGGGACCGGTGGCAAGAGAAGCAGCAGAGAGATGGCCAAGAATAGCGGCTATTGCTTCAACAATTGTCTGAGGTTTTCATATGATTAAAAAAATTAATGTAAGTTTAAACAAAGATTTGAGGGAAAGATACGGGGTAAGAGCTTTTCCCATAACAAAAGGCGATCTGGTTAAGGTAAAATCCGGAAAGAGGAAAGGAGAAGGTGGAAAGGTATCATTCGTAGATCACAGTGAAAAAGGAATTCAGGTAGAGGGTATAAATATCGCAAAGGCGGACGGAAAAGAAAAGCAGTTTCTCATAAGACCTGAAAAACTTGTCATAACAAAACTGGATATAACCGATGAGAGACGACTTGAAAGGATTAAAGAAATTGCCACAATCAAGCACAAGGATCTTTCTGCAATAGAAAAGGAAGCACTTGAACAGAAAAAAGCAGCTGAAGAGCAAGAGAAGGCAGAAGCAGAAACCATTCCTGAGGCAGAAGTGGTTGATGACGAACAGTCAGTTTCTCATACCCCTGAGGAAGAAGAATCAAATTTATCCCAAAATGATGAAATGGATTTAGAAGATGAAAAGGACGAAGAAGAAGATACTGAAGAAGAAAATGTGGAAGATGAAATAAGGAAGGAGGAAGATTCAAATGATAACCAAGAGTAAGAGGCAAACCATCCCAAGAGTTATTATGATTCCCAGAAAGATATTTTTCTGGGGAGCTTCAGCGGTCCCAGGCGGGCATAAAAAGGATGAGTCAATTCCTTTGCTCCATATACTAAGGGATTACCTGAAAGTTGGGGATAAGGAGAGAGAGATCACTAGGATTCTCAACAGCGGCCAGGTTCTTATTGATGGTAAGAGAATAAAGCAGAGAAGGTACGCAGCAGGATTTATGGATATTATAAGCATACCAGCAACAAAGAAACAGTACAGAATTCTTTATGATAAGAGAGGTAAACTCAGACCTTTTGAGGAAAGTGAATCTTCTTCACAGATAAAGTTGAAAAAAGTGAAGGGAAAGTATACTACAAAGGGAGGCAAAACTCAGTTATTGCTCCACGATGGCCAGAATTTCATCACCACAGATGAGTCGATCAGACCCGGTGATGTCATAGCTGTTCACGTGCCCGACAAAAAAATAGAATCAATAATAAAATTACAGCCAGGGGCAAAAGCATTCCTTACTGGTGGTTCACACGTAGGAACCCAGGCAGTAATTAAAAATATTGAGATTAGTAAATCATCTGGTTCAAACTTGATCCACATGGAAGAAGGCTTCTCCACGATAAGTGATTATGTTTTCCCAATTTCAGGTGGCAAATTCAGTTATCAGATACCGGAAAAAACAGGTGTTGATTAATGGCGTCAAAAGAAAATCCAATGAGAGAGGTTATGATAGAAAAAGTAGTCGTGAATATAGGTGTTGGGCAAGCTGGTGAGAGGCTCAACAAGGCGATGAAAGTTATCGAGATGCTTACAAAGCACAAACCTGTTCTCACCACAGGCAAGAAAACCGTGAGAGAATTCAATCTGAGAAAGGGTCTAACAATTGGAACCAAGGTTACATTGAGAGGAGAAGATGCTTCAAAATTCCTAAAGGAGGCATTCTATGCAAACGACAACAAGATCCACTCTTATTCAATTGACAGACAGGGAAATGCTTATTTTGGCATAAACGACTATACAGAATTCAAAGGAATGAAATATGATCCTGATATTGGTATATTTGGGATGGATATTGCAATAGTAATGAAGAGAAGAGGAGGATACAGAGTATCAAGAAGAAGATTGTCTAACCAGCATCTAAAACCAGCCCAGAGAGTTACTAAACCAGAAACACTAAGTTTTCTCAAGAACAATTTTAATGTTGATGAGGTGAGCTGATGAGTCAGATAAAACTACAGCCAAAAAAGAAATTTGGTAAGATTGATGGCTGCCTCAGGTGCGGAAGAAAGAGAGGTATGGTAAGACGGTATGGCATAAGATTGTGCAGACAGTGCTTCAGAGAACACGCTCCGGAAATAGGTTTCAGGAAATATAGTTGAGGTGAAAAAATGAGACATGATCCTTTAAATGATATTATAAACACAATAAAGAACGCATCCAGAAAGGGAATGAACGAAATTGAAATAGGGCCAGCCGGAAGGTTAACTGGCAGTGTTCTTAAGGTAATGCAGGAACACAACTACCTCAAGAGTTTTGAGGTTATTGAAAACAACATGGGTGGCAAATTCAAAATTATCCTGAACACCACAATTAATAATTGCGGGAGCATAAAGCCCAGATACGCAGTAAAGAATGTAAACCTGGACAAGTTCGAATCAAGGTATCTTCCAGCACAGGATTTCGGTATCCTCATAATGACCACCACCAAGGGGGTTATGAGTCACGTTAAGGCAAGAAAGGAGGGCATAGGAGGTAAACTCTTAGCTTACATATACTAGGTGATAAAGTTGATAGAATGGAAAAATGTTTATACAGTAGAAATACCAAAGGGAATCAAAGTGAGCGAAAGCTCTGGCCACATAACTGTTGAAGGTAAATTGGGAAAAGTATCAAGAACATTCAGGGATAACTACGTCAAAATAGAATATGACGGTAAATCGGTAAAAGTATCTATTACCAAGGAGAACAAATACACAAAGGGAATCAGTGGAACTTGGGCTTCTGAAATCAGAAAGGCAATTATTGGCGTTCAGGAAGGTTATCAATCAACAATGAAGATAGATTACACTCACTTCCCCACAAGGGTATCAGTGAGAGGAAATCAGGTTGTTATAGAAAATTTTCTTGGAGAAAGAAGTCAGAGAACAGCTGAGATAATAGGGCAAACAAAGGTTGCAGTGAAGGGAGACAAAGTGACAATTAACGGAGTAGACAAAAAGGACATAGGTGAAACTGCTGCAAATATAGAGAGAGCCACAAAGATAAGGGGCTTTGATCCAAGGGTATTCCAGGATGGGATATATCCAATCGAAAATGAGGTCGGTGAGTAATGTCAGAATTAAAACCATCCTTGACAAAGGAAGAAAAGAAATTATTAAAATACAAACTTGAAAGAGCAAGAAAGAGAACACCATTCAGAAGGCAGGAGTGGTTCAGGTACAAGAAATTGGGTGAAGCATGGAGAAAACCATGGGGAAAACACTCAAAGCTCAGAGAACAACTGGATTGGAGAACGCCCAGAGTGGATGCCGGGTATAGAGGTCCAAGAGCAGTAAGGGGCTTACATCCATCTGGCTTCAGAGAAGTTATGGTATATAATCTGAACGACATTGCGAATATAGATCCAACAAAGGAAGCAGCCAGAATTTCATCGAAAGTAGGCGGAAGAAAGCGGGAAATTATAGAAGAGAAGGCGAAGGAGTTAAAGGTAAGAGTACTTAATCCAAGGGTAGAATAAAATGAGAATGGAGACAGCGAAAAGAATAGCAGCAAATGAGTTCAAATCCGGAGTTAGCAGAGTCTGGGTAGATACAAACAGCGTATCTGAAGTGCTTGAATGTGCAACCAGAGATGATATAAGGCAATTAATCAGAAGAAACGTGATCCAGCTAAAACAGAAAAAAGGGAATTCCAACTGGAGATTAAAGAAGAGAATCGCACAGATATCAAAGGAAAGAAGGAGAGGTCCTGGATCAATAAGAGGAACAAAATATGCCAGATTTCCAAGAAAGGCGAGATGGATAAAAACAATCAGGCCCCTCAGGGAGGAACTGAAAACGTTGAAAACTTCCGGTAGAATTGATCCAAAAGTATATAGAAAATACTACAGGGTAATAAAGGGAGGAGCTGTAAGATCAAGGGCTCAGCTGAGAACTCAGTTAAAAGCAGCTGGTGTATTGGGTGATGAAAATTGAAGACTCCAAAAAATTTGAAGAGAAAGAGAGAAGGGATTACCGACTATAGGAACAGACTCGCCCTCCTGAGATCAGGAAAGGCACGGTTTGTTGTAAGACCGTCAAAAAAAGGTTTTACTGCTCAAATAGTGCAATATGATCCATCTGGAGATAAGGTCATTTGCACAGTTACAGAGAAAACCCTTGCAAAACTGAAAATATACAAAGAATCAAACAACACACCTGCGTCATATCTCATAGGATATATATCTGGTCTCAAGGCGCAGAAGTTAGGCGTAGAAGAGGCCATAATGGATATAGGAAGATATAAGATAACAAAAGGCGGAAGGATTTCAGCAGCACTAAAGGGGCTCGTTGATTCAGGAATAGATATTCCACATGATAAGAAAATATTCCCTGACAATTCTAGGATAGGGGGAAAACATCTGAAAGATGGTGTCGATATGAAAGCGGTATTGAAAGAGATACCGGAAAAAATAGGTGCATAAAATGGCAGAAGAGACATGGGTTCCGAAGACGGAACTGGGAAAGAAAGTTGCGTCCGGCCAGATAAAATCAATGTCTGAAGCACTCAGGAGTAAGTTACCCCTGAGGGAATATCAGATTGTGGACTATCTGATGCCGGATATCAAGGATGAGGTAATATACATAGAGAGAGCTCAGAGGATGACTGACTCCGGCAGAAGAATGAACTATTCAATAACATCAATTGTGGGAAACGAGGATGGTTTTG
>JAKATR010000080.1:0-35910 GCA_021818675.1 Thermoplasmata archaeon
TTAAATGGACCGGTCGGGATTTGAACCCGAGGCCTCCTGCTTGCAAAGCAGGCGATCTACCGCTGATCTACCGGCCCTTCAGGTAAAAGTTCTTCTTCTTTATTTATCTTTTCACTCTTTCCCGTTTGGTTTGATAACCATTTTTTTCTGAAACCCATGATTCCAGCGGAGGGTGGAAGTGAAGTAACCTCAAGGGATAATCCTCTGGTTTCCCTGATGGTGAATGCCGTTATAACTGCTCCTATAACTGATATAAATGAAAGAAGATAGAATTCTCCAGAATCTCCTAAAACCTGACCAAGTATGAGGAATAGGAAAGTGAATATTCCTGCTCCCAGCTTAGCTATGGAAGAAGCAATACCATGAGCAGTGGATCTTATATTTGTTGGAAATAACTCTGTTGGGAGTATGAAAGTAGTAGTGTTAGGCCCAATATTACCAAACATATATGATAAACCGAATATCACAATGAATATTGATGGCTGAACAGTTAGATACGTGTAAAAATACCCGGTAATAAAATAAGATAGAGCCATAATCAGAAAACCTATCCATTGAAGCGTTTTCCTGCCAACACCGTCGACCAGTGCAACTGCTATGAAATATCCCGGTACCGCAAAAAGACCTGCCAGAATAGAATCTCCCACGGCAATATTGAAGACTGCGGTATGAATAGCTCCTTTGGTAGAATACCCTATATTTTCCAGAATGAAACTGTTATTTAATGTGGTTCCATAGAAAGCCATATCAAAGATGAACCAGGTGATGGAGGTTCCAATAACGAATATGATATATTTGTTCAGGCTGCTCGCGTAATTAGTATTATTAACCTTTCCATTGTGCGCCGCTTTCTTTGTTTTTGCCAGTTCTGCACCTGAGGGGGTTTCCTTTGCTCCAAGAATCTTCTGAGTAGCTGACGAAGCTCCATATTGATCATGTTCAACCTGAAGCGCATAACGTGGAGTTTCCAGCATCTGCCTTCTGAGTTTCACAACATAAAGTGCGGGAATAATACCTATGGCAAGCATTATTCTCCAGGAATATTGCAATGGAAAGAAGGTAATGCTAAGCAATCCCACAAGTGCACCTGCAAGGAGGCCCAGTCCCTGCATTGAAAATACCAAAGCAACAAGTTTCCCTCTGTGCTTTGCACTTGAATATTCACTCATGATCGTGGAACTTATGGGATAGTCTCCGCCAACACCTATCCCCATAAGAAATCTGGATGCAATAAGAACATAATAGTTCATTGAAACCGCTGATAATGCTGTGAATGCAATCATAATTCCCAGCTCCAGACCGTATACTGCTCTTCTGCCAAGACGATCTGAAATATTACCAAGAACGGCTGCGCCCACAAAAGCTCCAAAAAGTGCAGCCGAAGTTATGGCACCCTCCACAAGCTTCTCTTCTTTTACCTCATAGCCTAGGAAAGATACATGATTTGTAAGCGACCCAATATTGAATCCCAGGGGAGATGCAAGTATTGGCATAGCCACCTCCAATATAAATAGAAGATAAGCGTCAGTGAAAAATCCCATACCAGCAACAAGCATCATTTTCAGATGACGCCGATTTAAGCCAGATTCATCAAGGCTTTTCAGAATACTATCATCACTACTGGCTTTCAACACTTGGGAAAATGCTGGCATAAAATAACAACATTTCCTATGTAGTATATATACTATATATATGTATTTACCATATATAATTATTCGTATATACCCCAGTCATTTCTTTTTAACAATATCAAATTTCATGTAAACACAATAATGAAAAAAGAAAATAAAATCAACACTAACAAATATTTGTTTAGCCTGCATGTTATATTGGTATCGTAGATGATCGCAATAAAGCTTGGAGGAAGTTTCATAACAGATAAATCCAATTACAGAACTTTCAGGAAGAATGAAACGGAACGGGCATTAAGAGGAATAATAAAATTTGACGAACCATTTGTTCTCGTCCATGGAGCCGGTTCGTTTGGACACATATTATGCAAGCAGAGTGGTTTTCCCGGAAAATATAACGGGAAAGAATCTCAACTCTCCAGAGTTAAGCATGATACAAGCTCTCTAAATAGCATGATAACAGAAATCCTGCTTGATCTGGGTATGGCTCCCATGAGCTTTTCACCTTTTTATCTCAGGCGGCAGGATACCTTTGATTACTCATCTGTTCTTAGATCTGTAGAAGCGGGTTTCCTTCCTGTGCTATATGGCGATATTTATATTGACGGGAATGATGTTAAGATATATTCCGGTGACAGCATAATGTTTGATATTTGTAACCTGTTGAATCCTACGGATGCGATTTTCATGGGTGATGTTGACGGGATATTCGAAAGGGACCCAAAGATATATCCTGAAAGCAAACTTCTGAGAACCGTGAAAGCAAAACAGGATTTTAACACTATATTGAATGATGTAACCGGCGGCATGGGTGGAAAGTACATAGCCATGAAGAAGATCGCCTCACTGGGAATAAGAACCTCCATGATCAACGGATTACATCCGGAAAGACTTAGCGATCTGCATAACGATAACTTTTATGGTTCGGTGATTGAATGATTGAAAACAGGAAAGAAGAGCACATCAGGATAGCAGAGCAGAAAGAGGTTACATCTTCGCATAATTATTGGGATGACATAACCCTCGTACACCGGGCAATACCTGAGGTAGATTTCGACGAGATCAAAACTTCAGTGACATTTCTCAACAGGAAATTGAATTACCCGATGATTATTTCTTCAATGACCGGCGGAACTGAACTTGCTAAAAAAATTAACAGAAATCTTGCAGCAGCTGCCGAGAAATTTGGAATCGGAATGGGACTGGGGAGCATGAGGGCAGCAGTGGAGAAGAAAGAACTGGAAGATACGTTTTCGGTCATAAATGATTTTAAAGTTCCAATGAAGATTGCAAATATTGGGGCTCCGCAATTGCTGAAGCAGGGAAAACCTGCTTTCACCAACAAGCAGATAGATGAGGTTTTCAATCTCATCAATGCAGATTTCCTTGCAATACATTTCAATTTCCTTCAGGAGATGGTGCAGCCTGAAGGTGACCGGAACTCAAAGGGTATTCTTAAGAGACTGAGTGAAGTTGCTTCCAGTTATCCGGTCATTGCAAAGGAGACGGGAAACGGATTCTCACACAAAGATGCGTTGAATCTCATAGATGCAGGGGTTAAAGCCATAGACGTTGGTGGTCTCGGAGGAACATCATTCGCTGCAATTGAATATTATCGGGCAGAAAAGGTAAATGACAGAGAAAAAATGCGGTCGGGGCTTACATTCTGGGATTGGGGTATCCCTTCACCCGCTTCAATAATGGAATGCAGGGGAAAAGTTCCGGTTATAGGCAGTGGAGGTCTCAGGAACGGGCTTGACCTTGCCAGGGCATTGAGTCTGGGTGCCAAACTTGGGGGCTTCGCACGTTCATTTCTTTCTGGAGCGGATAAGGGAATGGAAGAACTGGAATCAAATATAAACATGACAATTCGGGAATTGAAAGTTGCCATGCTTCTCACAGGTTCGAAAAAGCCTGCAGATCTAACAAAAGCAAGATCGATGATAACGGGAAAACTGAAGGATTGGATAAATAATGACTGATGAGGAAAATAAACCAGAGAGAAATATTCCGGTTGAAAGGGAAACCAGTATTGAATGTCCAGTTTGTTCAAGCAAACTCTATCTTGTTTATTACACAACAGAAATCTCATTTGAGAGGGAAATATATATCCAGAGCTATGTATGTCATAACTGCCTTTATAAGGAAAGTGAAATTTTCCAGTTGAATACAGGTGAACCCATAAGAGTCACGATGAATGTACAATCCCCTGAGGACCTTGGTATACTTCTCTATAGATCACCATCAACCACGGTCTTGATTCCAGAAATAGCAGCTGAAATATATCCTGGAGAGAATTCAGAAGGAGGAATAATTTCAATTGAAGGGCTTCTGGATAGTATCATGGAAAGGTTTAATACCATGATTCAGGATTTTGAGGGGGATCAAGAAGAACTTAAGAAAATATTCAACTTCTTTGACGCCATAGAAAAGAAAGAAGAGGAAACATTCACACTTATCCTCGAAGATAAATCAGGGAAATGCAGGATTAACAGTCCAAAGGCACTGATTGATCGGCTGGACACCCTGCAATCATGAAAAATTGATTAATCGACCTGGTAACCAAGGAATTCTCCCAGCGGACCAGCCTTCCTGACCTCAATGTTTGCATCACCCAAGATTTTCAGATCCGCCATAACATTTTTAAGGTAATTGTTGTAAAATGATGTCATCACTATTGAATCAAAATACATGACGCCAACCTCATTTTTCTGGCACTCCATTATGACAGGTTCCAGATAATCTATTTTATTAAACATCTCATCTCCATGAGTATTCAATTGAGCAAGGTTGTGCTTTTCTGATACAACATTCAAACCTTCTATTTTGGGAATTTTATCTTCAAATTTATAAAATGCATCTGTTACGCTATGTGGAGTATTATACCTGATCTTTCGAATCCACTTATACTTCATTATTCCTCCAATCTTACCTGGATCATATTCCAGCTTCATGCTGGAGTAGCTCAGACCAGGAACTTTTTTCATAATGTCGAGTGTTCTGGAAATCCCACGGTTTTCTCCAAGGTACGCTATACTGAATCCAGGCAATAGCTCCTTCAGTTCCATTATAAGCTCGGAAAATCTTTCCAGATCCTTCCTGGAGAAATTGAAAATAACGTGATGCACTCCGTCTTCCAGATATTTATAATTCAACACTAACGAAGGTATGGCAAGGAGTTTTTCGTAGTTTTGAATGGATGGCATTCCAGCCTGCTCGTTTACAATATAAGATAAATCACCAAATGATCTGCACTGGAATTCCCTTTTGAATATCTCAAGATTTCTCGCGGATTTTACCTCTTTCTTATCGATAAAATAACTTATGGAGACGCCATTTTTATCAATATATAAAAACGAAGGCACGTGATCCACTAGATCAGACAAACTCCTGAAAACTTTTAATTCGCTTACAATTGTCGCCTCACATTCCATATCAGGAATCCCATCCATTTCCTTGACGAGCACACTCATGCATTTTCATTTAGATTAAAAGACTTTGTCCTACAATCAGGTCTTTATATATCTCACAATTTATTATGATAATGGTTTGAGTAATTCAACATTGAGCCAGAAATATGGTAAAACGACTTGATATGCAAAGTAAGATAGTAAAATATGGCACCATACAAAATTTAAAGTAAGGTATCACATAACACGATATGGATAAGATCACAGGAAAAAAAATTCTCTTTACAGGCGGTTGCGGTTTTATAGGTTCAAATTTTGTCAGAAAGATATATGATGGAAACGAGATAACAATTATTGACAACCTTTCCGGGGGAAAAGAAGAGTTTCTTTCTGATCTCATAAGGGCAGGAAAGATCAAACTTGTGAAGAAAGATCTTCGAAAAGCAGATGCTTTTCATGGTCTGGGTGAATTTGACATGGCAATTCACCTTGCCGCTGATTCAGACGTAAGGCAGGGTGCAGTGGACCATAAGTTCTCCCTTGACACAAATGTCATTGGAACTTTCAATCTCCTTGAATTCATGAAAGAGAAAGGCACGAAAGAAATGATATTTGCATCAACCTCCGCAGTCACCGGAGATACGGAAATCCTTCCTACACCTGAAACGTTTGGTCCATGTCTTCCAATTTCATCCTATGGGGCATCCAAGCTTGCCTGCGAGGGATTTATATCTTCATATTCTCATTACCATGGAATTAAAGCCTCAATATTCAGGTTCGCAAATGTGGTTGGCAGAAACTCAACGCATGGAGTGATCTTTGATTTTATCAACAAACTGAAAAAGAACAGCAAAGAGCTTGAAATACTTGGGGATGGAACGCAGAGCAAATCATACATCCATGTAGACGATTGTGTAAATGCCATGATCCACATTTTCAATGAAACGAAAAAGACCGACATAGTAAACCTGGGAAATTCAGAAGTCACTTCTGTAAGGAAGATTGCAGAAACCGTAATTGAACAGATGGGTCTTAAAGGCATACCAATGAAGTTTACCGGCGGGCCTGAAGGAAGAGGATGGAAGGGAGATATAAAACACGCGTTTCTTTCCATAGACAAGATGACTTCAATGGGCTGGAAAAACCGCTATAGCAGTGATGAGGCCGTAAAGAAGGCTGTTCAGGAATCATTGCAACAGATTATGAATTAATTACCCTTACAATTAAGGTTAACTACATATATATTTTTTTGAGATTATTAATTGTGATAAAATGAAAGTTTCAGACCAGATGTTTATGACAATTATAGTAGCAACATTCATTGTATTCGGTGCAGGAATGTATGTAGTAGGAAACGCAGGGCATGGTTCGGCTGCATCCAGTACATCAACTTCAAGCTATAACTTAACGCTTGTGATTACGCACAAGAACTATTATAACTCAAGCATAACAGCACAGCCAAGATTCTATGTCCTTGAGGGAAACCAGCTTGTAAGTTCTGCCAATATTTATGTACCTTCATATGCAACAATCCATCTTACCATAATTGATTATGATAATGGAAATGCAACGGCACCGTCCCAATATCTTAATGTGCTGGGTACTCAGAACAACTCGGAATTCATAGTTAATCAGACAAACGCACACGTTACAAACCAGAGCAGCACTGTCGGCTCATATACCCATCAGGTATCAGCAGCATCCATTGCACACACATTTACACTCTTCAACAAGAACAATCAGGAAATACTCAACGTGCCAAGCCCATATGAATCAACCACTTACACAACTTTCACCACACAGGGAGCAGGATATTTCACATGGCAGTGTGAGGTAGACTGCGGTTCAGGTGCAAGTGGATGGGGAGGAGCAATGGTAACTCCCGGGTGGATGACAGGTTCATTCATCGTCCAATAAACACCAATACCTTTTTTTTCTTATTGTAATATTCTTAAATGACATTTGAATACAAAGAACCCGATATTACCCAAAATATCTTTAACTGGATTATTTCAAATTCAAAAAAATGCAGGATAAATCTGGCACTGAGCGGAATGGGACCTTATGATCCCATGGATTTTGGCATTGAAACAAACTTTGACAAATTCATGGAGGACGGAAGGTCAGCTGAGTTGAAGCTCAGGGAAACGATTTCCAATCTTTATGGTGTAAAGAAAAATGAAATTGTTTTTACTACGGGCGGCTCAGAGGCAATATTTCTTGCAGCGCTTTATTTTAGAGGTCCATCAGGAAGGGCACTGATACCAGTTCCTGAATATGAGCCGATGTTCCGTGCCCCGTATTCAATAGGAACAAAGACACTTCTGGTCAACGAAGAAGAGTTCCAGAAGGAATTCAACAGATCAACAGATTATGTTCTCATATCAAACCCGAACAACCCAACTGGTAATTCAGCCATGAGCGACGGAATTAGAATGGTAATGGAGGAAAGGCCTGAAAAACTCTTTGTAGATGAGGCATTCAGGGATTTTTCCTTCAGCAAGGAAGTGTATACCATGTTCAGCGATCATCCGGATATCATCACATCGGTTACGGCCACCAAATTTTATGGTGCAGGTTACCTGAGGCTGGGCTGGATCATGGCCAGAAAGGAGGTTGCAAGCAGAATACAGGAGCTGAAAATGATCACCTCAGGATCACTGCCAACGCACTCGCTCTGGTTAGGTAACCAGATCCTGCAAAAAAGAGACCTTTTCATAGACAGGATGAGGGGACGAATCGAAAGGAATCGTGAGCAGATAAGATCATTTGCAAAGAAGTATGGTATAAAAGCCACTGATCCTGGAAATGCCTCGTTTTGTTTTATATATACGGACAAGGATGGTTACAAACTCTCCTCGGAGATCATGGAGAAGGAAAAGATTCTTCTAACTCCTGGGGTATATTTTGGCCTGAAAAACGGTTTCAGATTGTGCATAACCGGAATCGAAGAAGAATTAAAGTCGGCACTGGAAGACATTGCAAAATACCTTTAGGTGCATATATGATAGAGAGCTGGAAAAAGCTAACTTTCACACAGCATTATCCAAAAACCGATCTTTTCAGGTACAGGTCCATGGCATACCTCATGATACCAGAAAAAAATGAAATAAATCGATTTCTTGTGAAGAGCAGCAGGGATAAGATCACTTTTTATATCTGCAGCAGCAGTGAAGGATCATTGCAAATGCTTGAATCATTCTTTACCAGACTATACCCTTGCAGAACCGATCCTATTGAAAATCCTCTGGATCAGTCGCAGTCAACTATGGCAGTATATCGCGTGAAAATCAGCAAAAGTTCAGGAATCTTCTATTACCCTGCACTTCTGCAGAATATAGCCATGATTGCCTCCTCAACGGAAAACTCAGAAATAGGCTATGAGATAATCATAATGAATAAAAACAACAGGGGCTATGCAGTTCTTAACAGATTGCATTTAAGCAGCGGCAACGCAGATCTTAGAAACTTGAAATACCACATAAAGGCCATCTACAGGAGGGCTCATTGGGAATCTAAAATAAAACTGAAACCTGTCAAGGGAAAGAGGTTTTTAACTGTAAGAAAAAGGTTCAGCGCCGATCCATCAATGCTGATGAATTTTATCAGAATTCCTGAAGATGAAAGGTTAATTTGATGTATTATTTATAAACTTTTTCAGTGTATTTCCTGCTGGTTCCAAAGGGAATGAATGGTCTTCCGTTTCCTCTGTAGAACTTTGAGAAAAATTCCACATAAATCAGTCTTGCCCCCTGAATTCCAGGTTCAAATACAGCCAGAATAAGAGTAAACAGCTGACCAATTATGAGCACTACAACCCCAACAATTATAAGAGGTATGGAACCTGAGGAATTGGCAATAAATACGCCATTAACCAGTTGAGAAAGAACAACTGTTGCTAAAAGCACTCCTAATATCCTGGTATAGGAGAGAACGTGGCTTATTATTGATGGAATTTCCACGGCTGCCCTTCCACCCTCTCCGTAAAGGATAAGGAGGATACCTGCCACAAGTATGGCTATATCCAGTGCTGCATAGGGATTGGTTGTAAGGCTTACATTATATCCGTGCAGGAGCGAGAGACCAAAAATGGAAACGCTCCATACAAACATTAACCATCCTACCTTACCAACTATGCCCTTTCTTTCACCATAATTTGATTCGTTGATTATTCCCATGACGTATCCAAGGGTAACCATAAAGAGACCGAAATAACCTGAAAGGAGGAGCATTTTCCCCGCTGATTTCAACGGACTGAAATATGTGATGTGATACCCCAATATCTGTGAAGGCATGAAGGTAAACCCGAAGAACGAATTAAAGACGATTCCTGCAATCATTGCAGCTATGGACCCGGGAATGAGTGCCTTGGCCAGAATCTTCATCTGCGGAGGCGACAGTATGGTGGATACGAACCTTGTAATCGATCCGGGAAGCCGTACATGGGGACCGGGAGTACTCAGTCTCCTGATAACCCATAAGGATCCAAGGAGTATTATAAGGCCATAGCCGAAATCTCCAACCATTATTCCAAAGAAGATTGGGAATGCCAGAGCAAAGACGATCGTGGGATCAATTTCTGTTTCCTGAGGAAGAGAATAGAATTTTATGAAAAATTCAAACACTTTGAATCTATGAGGATTTTTCATTAAGGTTGGAGGTTTCTCTTCAGTTTCAATGATTTTGAGAATATATTTCCCATCGGTTGATTTTGATATTTCTTTTTCCAGTGCTGGAATATTATCACTGGGAATCCAGCCTTCCGCTGCAAAAATTGAATCTGACGAGGGAAATTTAGACAGAAGTTCAAGCTTCTTTGCCTCTATTTCCAGTGCCTCGGTTATAATGGCTATCCTTTCATAATAACTCTGAGATAGTTCCTTAAGGTCTTCCTTAACCTCTTCGATCTCAGCAGTTACGGTCTTTTTTCTCTCCTCGAGCATTCTGGCATATTGGACAGGCGAACCTTCCATGGAAGGTATATGTACCATTTGCAGACCCTGCTCAGAGGCGATTTTTGCAAGTGCAGGTTCATCATCCTTTAAGACCGATACTGCAAGATAAAGTTCATTGATATTTATGATAAACGGCTCCTTTAAAATTGATCTCAGTTCTCCTTCCAGAGTCTGCGACTTCTTCTCTACGATATATGAAGATATAACTGAATTATTGAAAATTTCAAGGTCAAGGCCTAGCGGTTCAAGTCTTCTGGCAACGGTTAACCTGTTATTGATATCCTTCAGATCAGTGTTTAAATCCTCAAGACGTCGTCTTGCAAAGCCCATCTCAGTATCAATATCGATCTCTTTGGCTCCCCTGATTACATCATCCGGGCTTTTGAATAGTTCCTTTCTTTGGACCGGAACGGGAGGAAGGGCAGACAGATAATTTCTGAACCTGTTCAGCAGATTGAATATTTCATCCTTTCTTGCGTCACTGGAAACTCCGCTGAACTGACCTCTGAATTCCTGTGAGACGTCTTCAAACTGTATAGTCCTGAGATCATGGAATAGAGTCAGAACTTCGTCTTTCCTTGACCTTGAGACGATTATCATTACTCTGCTCATTTCCGTAGGCTTAAACATAGATCTATTCCCTTATGATTTCCTTTAACCTTTCCACGGCAAACCTGTAAAGTTCATCATCAGTTCCCTTATATTTCATTGCCGTGGTTTCCGTTCTGGTTTTCGCTATCTCATTATCCCTAACTTTATCCATTTCAGTTTTCAGGGAAGCCATTTTTTCAATCCTTTCACTGGTCATCTTTGCAGTGAGCGACTTGAGCTTTTCTTCTCTCTCTTTCTTGGCCGCATTAATGGCATCCCTGCACTTCACTTCTTCATCGGCTATCTCCTTTCTGCTCTTCTCCTCAGCCTCTTTAATGGCTTTAAGCTCCTCTATTTCATTTACCATATAATATCACCATAAGTGCAATTGCAAGTACCACCACTGAAACCCTTACTGCCAGAAGGATAAGCCTGTATCTAATGAATCTGATCTGGGATTCATTGAGTTGGCCCGAATAGACTCTCTTTTTCATGATACCATTAACATTAATCAATATCACCCGAGGTTATTTTCTTTTTCACAATCTTCAAAGTTGTGAAAGTATCCCTCTCCATTTCATCAAGGCGCATTCTGATGTACTTTGCCTGTGCATTAAGATTTGGAATCAGGATGTTTTCAATGGCATTCGATCTCCTTTTCGTCCTGTCAATTTCATGAAGCAGTCTTCTCATTGAGTTTTCCTTCTCTGCAACATTTATGAGCGACCTGAACAGCTTCTCGAATTTTGAAATTGCCTCGTCCACCGGGATTGGAACAGAAAGAGCACGATATTGCTCAGATAGGACTGCCTTTTCATAATCAATGTTAAGAACTGGTATTCTCACACCCATTACATTTTTTGGTTTGATCCCGACATTTGATTCTCCTGACATGTATGCAATGCGTTCAATGGTCATCATTCCAGAAGCAATTTCGGCATTGACCATGGAATTCAGGGCTTCTTCCACATCTTTCCTGAGGTTTTCCCTCAAGCCTCTGATCTCGGCGGCAAGTTTCAGAAACTCCATAACAAGGGCTGATCTTTTCATTTTTAGAAGATCCAGGCCCCTCTTTGAGAGCTTGATCCTTCTTCTCAACTTGATGAGTTCAATCCTTGTGGGTCTGATTTCCATTGATGGCATTTTAGTTACTCTTCCATTTTCCGTATTTAGTAATATGCTCCCTTTTGAGTCTCTTCATATCCTCTTCTGGCAATTCAGAAAGAAGATCATAGCTTATTCCAAGAGTTGCCTCTATGGTTCTGTCTTCATTGAGACCTTGGGCAACATATTTCTTCTCGAACTCCTCTGCAAATTTCAGATACAATCGATCATTGGCTCCAAGTGATTCTTCTCCTACGATTGCGCTGAGAGATCTCAGATCTTTACCGTTTGCATAGGCAGAATATAATTGATCAGCAACACCCCGGTGATCCTCACGAGTTCTCCCCTTACCAATACCCTGATTCATGAGCCTTGAAAGTGATGGAAGCACATCTACAGGTGGATAAATGCCCTTTCTCTGGAGATCTCTGCTCATAACGATCTGGCCCTCTGTTATATAACCGGTCAGGTCAGGGATTGGGTTAGTAATGTCATCTCCGGGCATTGTAAGGATTGGAATCTGTGTAATTGAACCGTTTCTTCCCCTTATTTTTCCAGCCCTCTCATAAATCATGCTCAGATCAGTATACATGTATCCTGGAAAACCTCTCCTTCCGGGCACCTCTTCTCTCGCAGAAGAAATTTCCCTGAGGGCTTCGCAATAGTTGGTCATATCTGTAAGAATTACAAGTACATGGTATTCGCTGTGATACGCCAGATATTCCGCCGCAGTTAAAGCCACCCTTGGAAGGATTATTCTCTCCATGGATGGATCAGATGATAGGTTCAGATAAATAGCCGCTCTTGAAAGGGCTCCTGTGTTTCTAAACTCATTTATGAAATAATTTGCCTCCTCGCTGGTTATACCCATGGCCCCAAATATAACGGCGAACCCCTCATCCTTGCCAATAACCTTCGCCTGTCTGGCAATCTGTGCAGCCAGCATGTTGTGTGAAAGACCTGAACCTGAGAATATGGGCAGTTTTTGTCCTCTGACAAGAGTGTTCATCCCATCAATGGTCGAAATACCTGTTTGAATGAATTCTGAAGGTTCTTCCCTTGAATATGGGTTCATTGAACTTCCCACAATCTCAAGTTTTTCCTTTGATACAATGGCCGGTCCCTGATCGATGGGTTCTCCAAGACCATTGAAAATTCTCCCAAGTATTGAATCTGAAACAGATATTTTTGACGCTTCTCCCGTAAATCGCACTACGGTATTTCTGTTGTCTATACCTGTTGTTGGGCCAAATACCTGAACAACTGCCATACCTTTCCTTGTATCAAGAACCTGACCGGATCTGATCTGACCGTCAGGGGTTTCAATGGAAACCATTTCATTGTAGCCTGCATTGCTTATACCTTCCACAAAAATTAATGGTCCGCTGATCTCCTTAATGCTTTTGTAGCCCACTTTAACCATATTAAACACTCTCCAAGACTTTCTTAACTTCCTGAGCAATGCTCTCCTTCATTTCATCATGATACTTCTGGAAATCAGAATCTCTTACCTCTTTCATCCTTGAAATAAGGCTTCTGCACTTCATCTTCTGTAGCGTTGCCATTTGTGCCCCTTTGGAGACTGCCTGATCTTCCATATCGCCAAGATAAAGTATGCTCTGCAGCATGAGAAATTGCTTTTTCATTGAGCAGAACTGATCTATTTCGTCAAAGGCACTCTGCTGAAGGAAATCCTCCCTGATCATTCTGGCCGTGTCAAGAACGACCTTTTCCCTGTCAGGTAGAGCGTCGTAACCCACCAGCTGTACAACCTCCTGCAATTCAGCCTCCTTTTGAAGTATTGCCATTGAATTTTTATATAATTGGGGCCAGCTTTCAGACACATTTTTAGAAAACCATGGCAGAAGCTCATTCTGATATAGAGAATAGCTGTTCAGCCAGTTTATTGAAGGGAAATGTCTTCTTGATGCAAGGGAAGCGTCAAGCGCCCAGAAAACCCTTGTAACCCTCAGGGTATTCTGTGATACTGGCTCAGAGATATCTCCTCCCGGGGGAGAAACTGCGCCAACAATAGTGATTGATCCAATTCGTTCAGGCAATCCAAACACCCTCGAATTTCCTGATCTTTCATAAAATTCTGATAGTCTTCTTCCAAGATATGCAGGATATCCCTCTTCACCTGGCATTTCCTCAAGTCTTCCAGAAATTTCTCTGAGGGCCTCAGCCCATCTGGATGTACTATCAGCCATCAACGCAATGCCATACCCCATATCCCTGTAATATTCTGCAATGGTAATGCCTGTGTAAATACTTGCTTCCCTTGCTGCTACTGGCATATTGGAAGTATTTGCAATCAGTATGGTTCTTTCCATAAGCGGTTTTCCGCTCTTTGGGTCCTGAAGCTCAGGGAAGGTTGTGAGAATCTCTGTCATTTCATTTCCCCTTTCTCCGCATCCTACATAAACTACAATATCACTGTCTGCCCACTTTGAAAGCTGATGCTGCACAACTGTTTTTCCGCTGCCAAAGGGACCCGGAACAGCTACTGTTCCTCCCTTTGCCACTGGGAACAGGCTGTCTATGACTCTCTGCCCCGTGATCAGAGGTATCTGTGGAGGAAGCTTGTTCTGGACTCTTCTTGAAACCCTTACAGGCCACTCCTGCTTCAGCCTCAGATCTACCATACCTGAGTCAGTCTTCAGTTTGGCCACAGTTTCTGTTATGTTGAATGAACCTGATTTAATTTCAGTAATTTCTCCGGATAATCCCAATGGAACCATTATTTTATGAAGAATAAGTGAGGTTTCCTGCACTTCGCCGATTATATCGCCCTGACCGACCTTAGCGCCTTTGGATACCGTAGCCTTGAAATCCCACTTCTTGTTTTGATCCAG
Source organism: Thermoplasmata archaeon (assembly GCA_021818675.1). GTDB lineage: Archaea > Thermoplasmatota > Thermoplasmata > Thermoplasmatales > Thermoplasmataceae. The sequence continues at coordinate 14,547 of JAKATR010000080.1, forward strand.
AGGCGGGGCGGTATACCCTCTCATAATGAAATCACCAGTCTTCTCTCTTATAACGTCGAGAGGTCTCTGAATACCATCATAAATGGATTGAAGCAGGCCTGGACCAAGCTCAACTGATAGAGGCTTTCCCGTGGATTCCACGGGCTCACCAGGTCTAATGCCCGTGGTATCTTCATATACCTGAACAGTGGCCTCATTTCCAGAGATTTTGATTATTTCTCCAACAAGACCCATCTGGCCCACTTTAACAACATCGTACATCCTCTGATTTTCTATGCCTTCTGCAATAACCACTGGTCCTGATACCCTAATAATTACTCCCATTATTTCACCTGTTTAGATCGATTCCTAACACTCTTTTTGCCAGCTCAGACAGAGATTCTTCATTCCTGATCCCAGGAAGAGGAATAAACATGATAAGAGGGTTTGTTGAAGTTTCAACGGTGGAAAGAAGTTTCCTGTCCATATGCTCCTTAAAGGATTCGGAGACAAGAATCATGGAATATTCTTTGGAATTCATAAGGTCCATAAGGAGCTTTATTCCTGTTTGGCCCTCCTCATCATAGGAATCGGCGATCCCTATGAGCTTAAAGCCAAGGGAAATATTTCTCTCCCCTATTACTGCAATTTTCCCCTTACCGCTTTCTTTTATCATTTCACACCATTATCAATAGTTCCTTTATCTTTGCCGGTTCAAGCCCATAAACTTTTCCATTCACTATTTTTCTGATATTATCCCTTTCATTTTCAGCCCTTAACATAACAGAAAATATGGAACCCATAGAATTGCTCTGCGTGGAAAGCAAATCAAGATATTTTTTAAGAATTGAGCCCTGTATTTTCTGCTCAAGCATGGGCATACTCATCTTTGTGTTCTGTTCTCTTTCAATCATAATTGTAAGGAGATCCTCAATCATTTTCACATGATCCGGATTTCCTGTAAGCTGGTTAAAGAACTCCTCCAGCCTTGAAACTTTAATGTTTCCGAAGGGTATAAGCCCTGGCAGGAGTAAATCAAATGGAAGTTTCAGGTAATGCCCCTTCATTAATATCATGATATTTCTTTCATCAACTCTGGCTTGAAAATAACGTATAATTGCCCCTTCATCTCCTCTGAAGAATTTAATTGAATCCATCAATCTTTCATAATGCATTATGTCCAGGGAATAGAGCAGGATGGAAAGATCTCCCGTTTTTCTAAAATTATCCATATATTTGAGCATCTCAATTCCATAACCCATCTTCACCAGATACTTGGAAATCGATTCAATGTCACCCTCCTCTGACATAATGTTGTAATCTTCCTTGGTTAGGAGAGAGGTTCTCATTCCAATGGGTATCTTCTTGTCGTTTACAAGGAATATATCAGTTTCGGATATTGGCCTGTTAAGGAATTTAGCCGTAAGGAGGGACTTTATGCTTTCGATGTCCCATCTTGATAAATAAGCCGTGATAAATGATCTGGCTGATGGAGGAGTTCCTTCTGCCAGTCTAACTATGATCTCTATCATTCTCCTGTTAGATGCAATTTCCACGAGATTCTTTCCTTCATAAGTATTGAATAATTCAACCAGATCTTTCTTGAAAGAGGTTTCATTGAGAATTCTTGTGATTTCTTCAAAATTAGGAGCTTCGCTAAGCCTGTTGATCTGTTCACTGTTGAGAAGCTCCGTCTTTATAAGTCTGCTTCTGCCATAATTGCCGGCAAAGGAAATTTCCATCAGTTTGCACCAATATTTTCAAGTATCCTGGCTTCTAACTCTGGTTTTATTTCTTTAAACAGCCTGTCTATCCTGAAATCCATAATCTTTTCAGCATTTGCTGAGCTGCATATAATACCCATTTTGATTGCCGGGTCTTTCTTAATATTTATTTGATTTTTTTTGCCTTTTAAAAACTCAAAGTCCTCAGGGGAGCAATTGACAATAAAATCTCCACCAAGCTCTTTCTCCGCTATGGCCATAGAATCATTTAGTATCTCTTCATATTCCTTCCCATGCTTCAGAGTTGAAAGTTTTGAGTTAAGGTGCTCCATGAGCGCATTTACAATTTCCGTTTTTCTATTCAGGATAATGGAATTCTTCTCCATATTAATGGAATCATGCTCTCTTCTCCTGGCTACATCAATATCGGAGTCCATTCTTGCTTTGAAATCCTCCTGCATAGTGCTCAATTCTTCAACAGAAGACCTGGATATAGTTTCCAGTTCCGCAGCACACTGACTTCTAATATATGCAAGGCGGTCTTCCCTGTTTTTCTCTATATCTGCCAGAATTTCTTTAATGGCCATTTAAACCTTCACAGAATTCCGAGCAGCAATACAATACCCAGAACCAATCCTATGATCCAAAGCGTCTCTGGAATAACGAAAAAGAAGAGAACCTGTCCAAACTTCTCTGGTTTCTCTGCTATTATTCCCATTCCAGCAGCGCCAATACCCTGCTGTGCCATTCCCGTACCTATAAGACCCCCCATTATTGCTATTGCCGCAGCAATAGCCACAAAGGGATATGTTGAATCTGTAATCGCTACCATTAACTTTCCTCAAGGCTAATTATCCTTACTTATTTAAAAGTGATTGCAAAGGTTCTTAAAGTATTAAACTGGGAAAGAAGATGAGTTCATGACACAGGTCCAGACAATAAAATCTCTGAGATTCTAAGTGAACGAATTTGTAATTTTCCAGACAAAAAATAGAAGTGAGAACTATGAAGTGAACTTATGCAGTTACTATAATCTGAGCAGAAAACCCACGATTTCCGTCGTGGGATGAATAAGAAATTCCTAATAAACGAGAAAATATGTCTAATATAGTCCACAGGGTCTACCGGATTTGAAGTCTCATAATCCATCAAAAAATTGATTGTGAGAGATTCAGTAAGATCTCTGAATCGAATTAAAGGGGCACTTTCAATAATGGAGAAACCCCACTCCCTTCAAGGATGGGATGAGAGTGAACCGATTATAATATATAATTATAAAGATATATATAAAGGATATCTTCTAATATCTCTGTAATTATCCTTCATTAACAGGTGAAATTCGGAATTCGTCTTTTTTACAGGAGGTTCCAACGGCTGATCATTTCGCTTGGTATGAACTGACACATCGGGGCGCCAGACCTATAGTTAAGGCATTAACCGAAATTGTTATAGCTGCTTTAGCTCGAGAGGACGCACCTTACGTTGTCGAAATGATATCTTTGGCTGCGGATGAAATGCTTGCTTCCTCGACAATTGCGGTTGAAAGTATTGAGGATATCTTGGCAGTAACCGTAGCAGCTAATCCAGCAATCAGGGTAGTTATATGAGTAATAGCCGACTTTGTGGTTGGATTTTAAATTATTACCAATATTTTTATTTTTAAGGCCCTCTTTGGTTTAGTGGGAGTAAATGAATCCCATTTTTCTTCTCAGTACTGTCTGTATCTAAGCCTAAAACTCTTAATTCTCACTGATTGGTCCAATCATTATTCAATCTAATCTCGGAAAAGGTATATTGCTTGCTTTATTCGCATAGAATTGTATTCCTTTGCTTACCCCCAGAATGTTAAAGAGATCCATTTTTAATAATATGGTATCTGACAGAAGTTTGATTTAAAAAAGAAAAATTACTATGAAGACATTTCGTGAAAAAGATGGCGAGATTGGCTCAATTATTAAGAAAAAAGAGATTGCTTACGGATTTGGCAATAATCATAATTTACGCAATAATAGTATTATCTTTTCCAGAGTTAGTAGTAAGCAGTTTTGACTTTCTGAGTTCTGAAATTATTTTATTCAGTATCCTCGGTGTGGTAGATTACCTCATAAAGACCAAATATGGGGGTGATTATTATCCATTGCGTGCAAGATTAACCGTTCAAAGGTTTCAGAGCATAGTATCAGTTCTTGATGAAGAATATTCAAAGATTTTTTCGGCAGAATTCGTCAACATTGTGCCACAGGGGATCAACGTCTACCTATTTCAAAATGACGGGCGCCGCCCGCCAGTCTTCTCTGACGACAGGAAAAGTAAACCTGATATTTATGTGGATGATCGCTTGCCCGGGAAAGTTGATTCAAGTTTTCTGAGGTTCACAATTCTTCACGAACTGGGACATTACATACGAAATGATCTGTCAAAGCGCATTAATCTAGTTAAAGCAATGTTATTATCCATTCGTTTGCAGCACTTTCCTCAGTTGTGTTAATCTCATTAAGCCTTTTTGTTACATACTTCTGGATCCCAGTAATTTTTTTACTGGTGGCAGCATCCTCGATACTTTTCTTTATAATGGAAATATCAAGTTCAGAATACAAGGCAGATGCTTTTGCCCTGTCACAAACCGGAGATCTGAACGGGATTGTCCAGACCCTCAAACAGCTAAAGAATTTTGTCAAGACCAATTACAATCCTTCCTACACTCTGGATCGGAGGGTGGAGAAAGGTGTTAGAGAGAATAGCAAGGTTGCGTTCAGAATGAGAGTGCTGGGCTTAAACAATAGATTGCCGATTTACCTGACTGAAAAGTCATTTCTGATCCCAGTTTCTATTGCAATACATTTCCTTTAAGCATGCAAATCTTATATTTTGCAGATTTTTAGTCCATATCATATACCATTTAACGTTGCTCTGAAAAATGTGTTTGGCACATATCCTCGGTGGGTTTCCATAGGAATATGGGTAATTGTGGCTTTTATATATTATTCCATGGAAAGTATATTTATAATGGCAATTAATCATCATTAAGACAGGCTTCACAAACACAATCCCTGAAGTTTTCCCTAAGCCATTGGAGTTTCCCGCTGGAAACCATCTGAAAGGTGCACCAGCAGGGAATGGAACCGCAGCATACGAATTGCTTTCCGCAATTCCCACAAATTTTCTGTTTCATCTTATTGATGGATAGATTTTGCCATTATAATTTTTTTAATAAAATGCGACAATTAAATATGAAACATGGAGATTGACATTTATGGATGCCAAAGACAGGGAGATTCTAAAATATCTTTTCGCAAATGGTCGCGATAAGATTTCCGATATTTCCAGAGAGCTTAACATTCCCAGAATAACTGTGCATGAACGAATTGAAAGGATGAAGAAAGACGATATAATCAAAGGATTTTCAGTGATACCAAATTACCATATTCTGGGGTATGATATCACTGCCTTTATTCTTGCCTCCTTTGATCCCAAAGGTGGTATATCACAGCAGCAGCTTGCAACAGCAATTGCAAAGATACAGGGGGTAACGGAGGTTCACATCATCGCAGGTGAATGGGATATGCTCATAAAGGCGCGGGTAAAATCGACAAGGGATCTTGGAAAAATAGTTCTGGAAAGGCTCAGAGAAATGGATGGAATAGCCAGAACGGCAACGCTAAACGTTTTTGAATCAATTGAAAATCAGGAGCTAATAATATGACTGCAGAAGAATCACCGGGAACGGTGCTATCATCACAAAACGGAAGAATCAGAACGATTTTATTAAGCAATCCCCGGAAGCTAAACTCAATCTCAGGAGAGATGGCTGATCTGCTTGCACAGGAGCTGAAGAAAGCGGAAAGTGATCCCAATACAAGAGTGGTAATTCTCAGGGGACATGGAGATAACTATTCTTCCGGAGCAGATTTGACAAAATTCGAAACAGGGAACCGCAACAAAGCTCTGGAATTTAGAAAGAGCATGAACAGTGTTGTGCTTACAATGAATTCTATGAAAAAACCCATTCTGGCAGTTCTTCATGGATATTCCCTGGGCGGAGGCCTTGAAATAGCAGAATCTGCGGATATAAGGATTGCAGGTTCCTCCGCAAAAATAGGACAGCCTGAGATAAAGATAGGCATAAATGCCGGGGCTGGGGGTAACGTCATTCTTCCTAAACTTATAGGACGGGGAAGAGCACTTTATCTAATGCTAACCGGTCAGATAATAACGGCCAAACAGGCAATGGATTGGGGTCTGGTGGACCTTGTTTTTGGAGACGAGGAACTCTTTTCAAAAGCACAGGAAATTGCTGAAAATATTGCAGGTATGCCAGAGGAAACAGTTTCAATTTGCAAAAGACTTGTATATGAATCACAGAACCTTAACATAGAAGACGCCCTTCAGAGAGAATCCGAAGGTTTTGCAGATCTATTCACATCACAGGAGACAATGAAAAGGATCGAGAAGTTCCTGCATCGTCAGGTAAAATAGAGGCACAACGGTTTAATGGAGCAGGTGAATAATAGCCAATATTAATCCCGCAAGAGTTGTCAATTACTAATCATTTTATAAAGTTAAGTGATTGGCTTTTTAATGTTTATAGTTTCAACAAAGAATTGTCTCAATACTGCCATTGAAATTTGTGACAAATCAGATTTTCATCTCATAATGACTGAGGTGAAGCGATTTCCAGATGGAGAACTCTATGTCAGGGTTGTTGAATCCGTGGAAGGCCAGGAAGTTCTGGCAATAGGAAACACAAGGGAAGATGGAGAGGCGCTGGAATTCATGCTTTTACTCAATGCACTGAAAGAAAATGGTGCATCCAACGTCATCGCATTTCTTCCATACTTTGGATATGCCAGACAGCATATGATATATAAACCGGGAGAAGCAATCTCATCAAAGGTATTTACTCAGATGCTCTCAGAATATTCCGATGGAATAATAACCATAAATATTCATGATAATTCAACTATGAAATACAGCAAAAAGAAATTTGTTGTAATCAGCATGGTCAAGCGCATTGCAAGATACTTTTCAGAAATGGATATTGGTCTGGTTGTGGCCCCAGACGATGGCGCAATGGAGATAGCCAGAGAGGCTGGGGAAATATTGAAAGTGGATTCAAGGCATCTGGACAAGAAACGCATTGACTCAATAACTGTTAGTTATTCAGAAGCAAGATTTGATGTAAAGGGGAAAAATATACTCCTCATTGACGATATCATATCCACAGGTGGAACAATTAAAAAATCAATAAAACTGCTTAAGGAGATGGGGGCCAACAAAATTTACGTCGGCGCGATTCATGGAATATTCATCAACAATTCCGGCGATGATATTGCGGGAATGTGTGATGAACTTGTGGTTACTGATACCATATATTCCAGATACAGCAAAGTAAAGATATCAGATTCCATTGAAGAGATCATAAGTGAGGTGGCATAGTTGGAAGATCAGGATCTAAGATCGTGCAGAGAACATGGACCATTCAGGGGGGAAATCTGCCCTGTATGCGGTGACGAGGGCAAGGGATTGATGCACCCGGATGAGATTGAAGGGGTAAGCCGAATTCTGGCGGGAATGCTGAGGCACTTTCCCGAAAATTATGGAGTGCGAATGGATTCACACGGATGGGTTAAGATTTATACAATTGTTCCTGCAATAAGGACACAGAGACGAAGATATGGATGGATCACCCCGTATCACATCATCGCTTTAGCCAAAACCGACCACCGGCAGAGATATGAAGTTAATGAAAGAGATGAGATCAGGGCAACCTATGGGCACACAATTCCCGTTGATCTATCTGATCTTCCCACTGAAAACATTCCCGAAGTTGTTTATTACCAGACCACCCCTGAAGAGTATGAATTCATTATGGAAACAGGAATAAGCCCATCTGACAAGACGTATGTCCACCTTTCATCCACATACAGGAAAGCGTATGTTTCAGGTCTATTTCACGTGGATAATCCTCTGATTCTTGATGTGGATACACAAAAATATATTGAATCAGGAGGAAAGATTTACCGGGCATCCCACGAGGTATACCTATGCAAGGAGATATCCCCGGAATTCCTGAGAAAATCAGAAGTTGAAGAGGTGGAACTCACACAGGATGAACAGGAAGACATTAAAAGGGTCAAAATGAAGAGGGAAGCAAGAGCCCGGGATCAGCAGGATCTAGCTTAACTCCGGGAGATTGTTGATTATATAGTATTCCAATTTTGAAATACCCTGTTCCATGGCAGATTTTATGTCATGCTGGTTCTTCGTATAGTTCCTCAAATTGAAATCAATTTTGAGATCATTTACAAATTTTATGCCCTTGCTCTCTGCAATTTTTCTATAAGCGATCTGCCTGTTTCTGTCCATGCTATCCAGACTTCTTTCCGACATTATAATAGTGCATTGATCTGCCAGGGCAAGTGCCTGATCCTGATGTTTGTATATATTCGAATCTATTGAGAGCTCGGATATTTGTGGAAGATCTTCATAATGTACCGGTGGAATGGCAAAAATATCTGCTCCTTTTCCTTCAGTGGACAGTTGAACATCAATTTTCAGTCTCTTTATCTCATTTTCATAAAACGCCAATAATCGATCAAATTCCTTTTTCTTGAAAGGATCAGTTATCTTTCTAAGATCGCCTCCAATTTTCTCCTCTTTTTCATATATGGTAACTTTCAGGCCACTTTCCTTGGCCTTAAGGGCAGCTTCAAGTCCTGAAATTCCTCCTCCGGCAATGGTAATTTCTCCTCTCAATCCTGTGAAACGTCTCCTTGTCAGTTCAAAACCCGTTGAGGTGTTAACCGTGCATCTTACTTCTCCGTATGAAAGATCTCTGCAGGCCTGATTACACCTGATGCATGGCCTGATTGCTCTGTTTCCATTGAAGACTTTTGATGGAAAGAATGGATCCGCAAGGGCAGGTCTTCCCAGAGCAACAAAATCAACAGTCTGCAAGGCTTCTTCAATGGATTCCGGATTGGTCATTGATCCCACTATCATCGTTTTGACTTTCGCTTTCCTGGGAAGTTTCTTAAGGATATGCATTTCATCAGAATAGAATGAGGCTGAAGAACCCGGTGGAGCAAATCTCCCAGCAGAAAAATGTACGTAGTCAATGTTTCCAAGTGATTCAGCAACCTTCAAACCATATGCAGCATCATAACCATCCGGATCGTCTTCATACAGGCTGAGTCTAATTCCCACCGGAATTCCAGACGATTCGCGTACGAGGTTTATAATCTCCTGAGGAAATGTCAGGCGACGCTCAAAGGAGCCACCATATCTGTCTGATCTCATATTCAAGGCAGGGGAAATGAACTCCTGAACCAGATAACCATGTGCTCCATGAATTTCTATGCCATCGAAATTGGCCAGTCTGGCAATTCTTGCAGCGGATTCAAAGGCCTTTCTTACCTGTTCCATATCTTCCTCAACCATTGCTGCTGGTTTATGCCCCATATAATCAACTGCTGAAGGTGCTATAATTCTTTCATTATTGGGGGATAATGCCTTTCCCCCTGCATGAACTATCTGGAGAAATACCTTTGACTGATGCCGGTGAATACTCTCTGTAAGTCTCTTAAGTTTTGGAATATGATCAGAAACTCCAATGACCATTTCATTTCTTGAACCCCTGGCAGAGTCCATGAAAACATAGGAATATTCTGTTATAATGAGCCCAAAGCCTCCCAACGCCCTTTCTTCAAGGTAGGAAATGTGAGTGTCGTTGGTAACTCCACTTGGATCTGCAAGGTTTGAAATCATTGGGGCCATTACAAACCTGTTTTTAATCCAGGTTTCGCCAATATATTCTCCGGTTAAACTCTTCATAAAGCAATATTGCCCTTTAATATTTAAGAAAACTCACTTCTTTCCTCCGAAAAGCTTCAAATACAGGATACCGGCAGCAAATTGTATGCCTCCTCCCACAACAAGAGGAAGGGGAACATACAGATCAGTGAGTATTCCTGAACCGCCAGAAGTGAGTTGAGAGAGTCTTCCTGCAGTTGCCTGAAGACTGGTACCCGCGCCAAGATCACCCTCTTTCAGTTCTGAAATATTTATTGTGCTGCGGGAAGGGGTACCATAGCCAGCCACTGTCATTCTTCCCACATAGAATATTGCAGCAATGAAGAAAAAAGGTGAAAGGGCAAGTGGGATCATGAGAAGTCCCTGAAGCATTCTTGCATAGGCCCCTACCTTTGCAGGATTCTTCATCCGATGTGCTGTCCTGACAGAAAGATATGATCCAATTGCAGTTGAAATATATGAGCCGGTGAACATGATTCCAAGGAGAAATGTGGAAACACCAAAGGCAACATGGAACCATGCTGATATTATGGCCATAGAGAGACCAATTCCAGCCCCGTTTATACTGTTCGACAAAATTACTTTTCCAAGAAACTTCATGGAACCTTTCTGGATTACCCCATGCTTTTTCATTTCCCGTTTTCTTTCAGAGACAAATATGAGAGATATGAGAGAAGTGATCATAAGGATTGCAGAAATTCCAAAAAGAAACCTGTAAGAGTAAATGTCTCCCACTGAATGGGCAAGGAACCCCTGCCCTATAACCAGGCCGCCACCAAATACAGAGAACAGGCTCCCTATTGTTGTAATAATGCTGATCTTCCTTACCCTTTCACTGGTATCAGGCCAGTTATTGCCAATTAGGGCGGTTGTGCCCGGTGAGAATGCTCCTCTTATGGCTCCTGGGCCACCTCCAATTCCGCCGATAACTGTCAGTTCTATGAACAACGGCTGGGTTGTTAGGAGCAATGTCAACATAGAAAAAATAGGGAACAGTTCAGAAATAAGGAGTGAATATCTGTATCCAAACCTGTCCCCGATGATGCCCATTATGATGGTTTGGAAAACAGTAAAGAGGATGAGAAAGAAGGCAAAAAATCCAATGGTAACTATGTTGTAGCCAAGAACGAAGAGGTAGAGTGGATAAGATATTGCGGAGAAACTCAGTGCAATGCTTCTCGATGCCCTTGAAACCACGAGAAATTTGAAGGTGAGATCGGTCTTCTCAGGCATATCCTCTTATGCAAAACAGATTAAAAGAGTTATAGAAATCACCAAATTCAAAGCGATGGAAACGAATCTCCAATTCATAAAGAATTTCGGCTAACAAATGGTTAAATTTTTATTGCTTCTTACTCTATGGCGTTTAATGGGGCTGTGGGGTAGCTTGGTATCCTACGGGCTTTGGGAGCCTGAGACTCCGGTCCAAATCCGGGCAGCCCCATTTCATAATTGTGATTATATATTATGTGAGCTTTTAGAGGTTTAGGTTTTAACAGTATTCATCTTAAAGGAGAGTTTGAAGTCAATTATGGGTTATGGGGATTTCTAGTAATCTCCATCGAAGCCTTTTTTCATGAACGCAATGACTAATATTCATGAGCCTTTACCTCGCAGGATTATCCGAATTGTACATAGAGATTGAGACAAATGGCAGTTCCTTAACCGATATATGGGATCGCGTTGACTTTGATATGATCAGAGCAGTGGTTTCCGATCTGTATAAGAATAACATAGAGAAGGGTAGAGAACCAGATTATGATCCAGTGCACATGTGAAAATATTACAACTGCAGCACTGGGGCAACCTCCACGATCCGCAGGTAGAGAAGAATATCAGATCAGTGGATGTTACTATCATACGAAAGAGGTATACGTTTAAAACTGGGAAACTCAAATTCCTCCATTTTTCAAATTATTTCTTTTCAGAGGATTTCGAATAACTTCTTGAACCCTGCTATTTTCATTTTGTAGATCGGAATTTCTATGGGAATCTATACAATATCAGCATTTTCCGGTTTTCTTTTTACTGATTTCCAAAATACTTCATGCAAATCTTGATAGCTACCGCTGTCCATGCAGAATTTTAAGGGCATGGACATGGTATCCAAAGCATGCAAACATGAACTTCACCCTTACCCTTCGCACAAGGGTGACCATAACATGTGAAAAATGAAACATCCTCTTCATGACTGCATACGGATATTCCACCAGTGATCTCTTTCTTGAAATTCTTAGATTTCTTCTTCAGTAATTGGTTATTAAAACCTCATTTATTTTACCCCTTCCCTTACCATTGGAGTTAATACTCCTGGCTGCAAGTACATTTGATATATTAAAATCAGAATAAAGTTCCCGAATTAAAGAGGAATCAGAATTGCTTATCATCAAGAAAACACCCAAGGAAGAGGCACTCATGAAAGCTTTTGCCAGCCTTCTCTGTTCTTGCTCTCCAAAACCCCCAGAACTGTATGACGTAAAAAAAGACGTTTCTGAAATTGGGTGGTATGGGGGGTCAATATATACATAATCTTCGTGTTTAGCCTCTCTAATTACACTTTCAAAATCGCAGTGTTTTATTTCCACATTCTTAAGTGATCTGGATATCTCCATTATTTGTTCTCTGCTGGGAACACCTGGACTCTTATATTTTCCAAAGGGTACATTGAATTTTCCTGAAGAATTCACTCTATAAAGGCCATTGAAGCAATGGCGGTTAAGATAGATCATCAGGGCAGCTTTTCTGACGGGGAAAGGATTTGAATTAAACTCATCCCTTGCAGAATTGTAATCTTCCCTGTTGTTTTTGTAATCAATATTCTCAAGGGAATCTATGAGTTCTTCCGGTTTATCTCTTATTATTGTATACAATGAAATAAGATCAGAATTAAGATCGGAAAGGGTTGCACTGGTGATCCATCCTCTGTTCTTCAATTCGAAGAACATTGCACCGCCTCCCACGAACGGTTCCACATATTTATTGAAGCTATTTGGAACTCTTTCAATTATGGAAGGGAGCAGTCTTCTCTTCCCTCCTGCCCACTTTAATATGGGAGATAACACAAAGGGGTATCGGAAAAAGAATTTAAAAGGATTTGAGAGAATGCCATTTATTTATTCCTGATTCTTTTCGATTTACTGTTCTGAAAAATAAATATGTATTCATGTTTGAAGATATAGAATCCACCAACCAATGAGCGATATCTCCACAAATTTTCCTGATTCCTCTTTCCTCTGGTGGCATCGTAATTCTTCACCACTATACTTTTCAGGATCATCCCCTCATCAGTGGCTGCATTCATTGCCAGAAATCCCAGAGGTTCAAGCTTTGAGGCTGAGTATTTGTCACCAATGACAATTGCCAGAATTCCATTTGGACGAAGTACCCGCTTTGAGTTCATGATAACTTTCCTTAAGGAAGCTATAAAACTTTCAGTATGGGGAGTATTGGAAAGATCCAGATTGTTTCCGGAAAACTTTATGATATCGTGGTAAGGAGGGTGAAGGATGGCCAGTTGAAACCCTGTAAAATCACTTTCATCAATTAATTTTGCGAAATCAGAAGATGTGCTGTCTGCACATTCTACAATTATTTTCACATCTTCACTGGACTTTTGTGAATCGATCCTTTCTTTTGCCTTTGTGACAATATCCTGATTAAGATCAACGCCCACTCCATTCCTGCCCTGTATCTTACATTCAATCAATGTTGTTCCGCTCCCCATAAATGGGTCAAGAACCCAATCGTTTTTTTTGGTATATCTCAATATGAGCTGTCGGGGTATCTGCGGGACAAAGTTTCCCCAGTACCATCCCAGGTGATTTCCGCTTCGATCTCTCTTCTCAAAATTCCACAGACTGTCTGTAAGGATGTAATCATAATCCATCCACCGGTTCAAATTTATGTCATTCACACCGTTTGTCTTTACTGTGGTTACGCTATCCATCAGGCGTTCCAAATAATATTTTGCCCTTTCAATTCCATTACTCTGGAGAATTTTCTCCACAAGGTATGCCTCTTTAGGGAAAAATTTTGCATTCCTTTCAATTTCTTCCTTTATCTCATCAAGGTTTTGCAGAGATACTATCTCTTTAATGATTTGTTCTAAGCCATGTTCTTCAGGTTTTTCTCCATTCATTGTGGCTGCGACCCGGTGGAAGAATCACTGGAGGGCGCAGGGGGAATCTTCTCCCTGAACCAGGTTTCCAGAGTAATGTTTTTTGAGCGTAACCTGTAGTTTGGAAAACTCATTCTCCTGCCATCCTTCAACTTTATGACAAGAGCCTGGGTCCCTCTTGTTCCCGTTATTGGATTCATTCCTTCAATATCTGAGTAATCAAAGGAAAGATCCAGTGCACCTTTCTTAGTTCTAAAACCGTTTTCATAAATATAGAGTCTTCCCGAACTGGCTCTTTTTCCCATTGATATGCCAATAAGGACAATATAAATTAGGAGATAAGGCAAATAACCGGTCAGGTATGAATAATTTCCCGTCGTTATTGTAATGTAAATTGGGTAACCCATTACCACCAGAAGTATGGCGATCATGCCTATGAGACTTGGCAGCATTCTGGAACCGAATTCTCCCACAGGGGCCTCACCTGTAAAGGCATTTCCTTTTGCCGGTTCATCTGTGGACCGTTTTTGAACAGTAGCTGTTACAGGAGACGATACCTGTCCGGCTGTTGAACTTCCTTGCAGAGTACCCCCAGGAGTTGAGCCCGTTTCAAAATCGTATCCGCAGCTTAAGCACGTCTTTGCCCTTTTTGTATTTGGATAACCACATGAAGGGCAGATCTTATTTGCCATTGATTAAAATTGCAGTTTACATTATAAAGATGTTTATTTCTCAGTGAGTTTGATAAATAATTATTCTCTGGCTCATACCAGAATTATTTGAAACTTTCTGGCAATTATGGAGTTCATGTTCATTTTGATCATGTTCTTCGTGGATATCTAAAATAAATTTCACGTACCTTAACATGGCACAACCCACCATATATGAGAACGAATAGGGTTTCCATATGTTTCCGCCGACCTCGAGGTTTCCAAAGTAATCCTTCAGAATTGGACATTCAAGAGCACACCTTTATCCACCTATCTTCTCGACTAACCTTATGGCCCAAGGGAATAGAAAGAATTACATGGCTAGTTTGGGAAGTTTTCATCTGGCATCGACATGAAACAAGAAATTGTATTTCACAGTCTTTCCTAAGGGTAGTTTTTTTAAGCCTGATGCATTGATCTATAAGTTCAAAATGATAGACAAAAAAGGGAGGGGCGATAAAGAAACCATACGGGATAAGATTCCAGTACCTGAGGTAAAACCGCTTTCAGGAGAGGTTCTGGGTATACTGGTGCACAACGCATCTAAATCTTCAAACCCTGTGGAATATAAGCTGGATGATAAAAAATACTCAGTTAAATATGAATATTATGCCAGGAAGATGGGCGAGGAAGAGGGAATATATGATTCAATCCCGTCGGAATCAGATTTAAAAGAAGCCTCATCGGTTGTTTTTTCAGTGCTTGGATTGCATAAAGGAATAACTGAGGAAAAAAAGACTCAGTTAGAGTTTACCGAAGGAAGAATAATTTCAACCCCGGACCGGGAAGAAGAAAAACTGATGGAATTCCAGAAAGCTGTCCTGAAGCTTGGAAGACTCAACTGATCAAAACTTCAATTTTAAAATTACTTATTTAATTTTTAAAGTGCTCGTAATATTTGAAGAACTGAGCTCTGGTCATATTAGTTTTAAAAGTAAAGTGCGCAGAGAAGTTATTTAATACCGCCCGAATCATCTCATTCCTGCTTATATCAAGAAATCCCATGACATGAGGATCCATTCCACATGGGCTGATCCTTGAAAATCCATTCAGAACCTCTGAAGTTAAATTTATTGAAATTCCATGGAAGGCAACACCTCTTACTATGGCCATTCCAAGTGAGGCAACTTTTCTGTCCCCCTGAGGGGAATCGTATACCCATATTCCCGGTTCTTCTCCAAGATGACAGTGGAATCCAAGCGTTTCGATTGATTTTATAATTATTTCCTGAACCATGTTCACATATTTTCTAACATCAACCTTCTCGGGCGTGCCTATTTTTATGATCGGGTATATAACCAATTGTCCGGGACCATGATATGTTACGTCACCTCCCCTTTCTGTGCTTATGACATTTACAGAAGAGAAATTGTTTGGATTGGGATGTCTGCCCACGGTGTAAACTGCCGGATGTTCGAGAAATAAAATAATATCTCCTATGAGTTCTCGCTCCCGTAATTCCCGCAATCGATGCTGAATTTCTAAAGCTTCTTCAAAACCAATGATTCCAAGATCAGCGGTTAGGTTTGAAGTGGAGCGGTTTATCATAGGCTATCTCTGCAGATTCCTTTATTGCTTCTGATATTGTTGGATGCGGATGAATTGTTGATCCAAGATCTTCTACAGTAAGACCAGATTCGATGGCCAGTGAAATCTCACTTATGAGCTCAGAGGCATGAGGTGCAGCAAAACCTGCCCCTACAACGGTACCATCCTTATCATAATAGATAGAGGTATGGCCAAGGCTTGAGTTCATTCCCTGAGCTCTACCATTAGCTGCTATGGGGAACTTGGTTGCGTTTTCTGACTTTTTACCAGTGTAAGCCACTTCAGGATCTGAATATATCACATATGGCATTGCGTAGTAATCCACCTGGCTGTTGATTCCAGAGATGTTATTTGCTACAATGCCACCCTCATAGAATGCCTTGTGTGCAAGCATGGGCATTCCTGAGACATCTCCTACTGCCCACACGTTACTTTCGCTTGTCATCTTTCGCTTGTCGGTTTTTATGAAGCCGTTTTCCATTTCCAGTTTGAGAGTCTCAAGTCCAAATCCTTCAATATTTGGCTTTCTCCCGGCAGTTAAAAGAACAAGATCGGCTGTCAGGTTGGCACCTGATTCCATTTTTACATAGTAACGATCCCTCTTGTCAACACCAGCTACTTTTGCTGAGGTCATAACTCTGATCCCAAGATCCTTTAATCTTCGATCTACTGGTTTTATGAGCTCCGGATCAACTCCATTCAGGATATTCGGCAAAACTTCTATTATTGTAACCATCGAGCCCAGCTTGGCAAAAGCTGTTCCCAATTCTATCCCAATGTAACCGCCACCTATAACAATAAGCTCTTTTGGAATTGCTTTTACATCAAGAATTTCCTTATTAAAAAGCACATCGTTGAATTTATCCAGTTTAACAGGCGATGAACCAGTTGCTATTACAAGGTGATCGCACTGGTATGTTTCCACGCCGACCTGCACATGAGTTTTATCCAGGATCATGGCATTTCCCTTAACTATCCTGATCTTGTATGCAATGCAGAGCGTCTCTATTCCTGAGGTCAGCCTGTTGATCATTGACCATTTCCAGTTTTGCCATGCAGCCATATCAATGTTGTAATTGAGTCTGACACCAGGCATAGTTTTAAGATAGTTGACACTGCTCGCCAGCTCTATGAGGGATTTGGAAGGAATACACCCATAATTGAGACATTCTCCGCCTACTTTGTCTTTCTCAATCATCAGGACAGACTTTCCTTTCTGTCCCAGTCTGATGGCAGTTGCATATCCTCCCGGTCCCGCACCTATTACTATTGCATCATATTTCATTTATGCATTTCCTCTCTATTTTATGAGGAAAGAAGTTGGATCCTCAAGGAATCCCTTCAATCTCATTATAAATCTCGCCGCATCTGCTCCATCAATTAATCTATGATCACAAGAGAGCGTGATATACATCATATCTCTCTCTTCACCATCAATATTCAATCTCTTGACCACTCTGTGAACACCAAGTATTGCCACTTCGGGATAATTGATTATTGGAGTCGAGAAGAGCCCGCCAATACTCCCGACATTGGAAACCGTAAATGTTGAATCCTGAACATCTGAGAGAGTCATCTTGTTCTCCCTGGCCCGCTTTGCTATTTCCGATATTTCTTTTGCAATCTGCTCAACCGATTTCCTGTCTGCCGATTTCAGAACGCCAACGGTTAAACCGTCAGCGGTGTCAATGGCAGTTCCAATATTGTAGGAGCTTTTCATTACATATCTCTTATTTGCCTCATCATAAATTGAATTAAGCTTGGGGAATTCTCTCAGGGCGACCGTAACCGCTTTTATGAAAAATGGAGTATATGAGATCTTTATTTCCTTTTCTTTGAGGTTGCTTATTATTGCGCTAAGTTCTGTGAGATCCACTTCTTCGCCTACTGTGAAGTGTGGAATGATACTCTTTGATTTGGTCATCTTTTCAAATATAATTCTGCGCAGCCCTTTAAGCTCCAAAATTTGATCTTCTGCAAGAGGTTTGATAGTCTGGATTTCTACCTTCGGAGAAGAACTCTCTTCAGATACCCTGTGAACTGCATGTTCTACGGGTGCCGCAGCCGGTGCCCTTGGTTCCTCAACACTTGGTGCTGGTGCTGCTGGAGCGGCGGCCTGAGGTGCAGGAGCAACTGCTGCCTGTGCCTTTTCCTCTTCCTTCTTCTTTTGTTCGGCCTCTGCTCTGTCAAGGTCTTCTAAGGTTACCCTTCCATTTGGCCCGGTTGGCACAATATTATCAAGATCAATATTTCTCTCGCGGGCTATTCTCCTGATAGTTGGCGAAGCTACAACTTTTCTCTCTCCATCCTGATCCGCTGAATTATTTTCATTTTCGACCATATCATCTTCCTCTTTTCTTTCTGTCTTCGGGGATGCCGTTTCTTCATTTATTTCCTGTACAAGAGGACCTTCCCCGTCAATTTCAATTATTGCTTTCCCTACTTGTACAATCTCTCCGTCCTTATAAATAATTTTCAATACCTTCCCTTCGGTTGGTGAAGGTATGTTTACAGTCACTTTATCGGTCATTATCTCGACCATTTCCTGATCTTTCTTAATCAGGTCACCCTCTTTCACGTGCCACTTTACAATCTCCCCTTCACTAACCCCTTCTCCTATATCTGGAAGTTTGAACTCATAAACCATAATTATCTGAACTCCATTAATTTGCCAATTGCTTTCATTATCTTTCTTTCATTGGGGAGATAATAGTCTTCAAGTCTGTATGGGAAAGGCGTGTCTGGCCCGGTAACTCTCAGTATTGGCCCCATAAGATAGTCAATTGCTCTTTCCGCCAGGAATGCAGATATTTCAGCGCCCATACCAAGGGTTCTTGGAGCTTCATGAACGATCATTGCCCTTCCTGTTTTCTTTACTGATTGAAGTATTGCTTCGCCATCATATGGCATTATTGTTCGCAGATCTATGATTTCTGCATCAATCTTATTCTTCTCAACTGTACCGCTAACAACAGGAACCATTGATCCATAAGTAACGATCGTCAGGTCATTTCCCTCCCTGACAATTGAAGCTTTTCCTATGGGAACCTTGTACTCTTCGTCAGGAACATCTACTTTTGTTGAACGGTAGAGTTTCTTCGGCTCAAGAAATATTATTGGATCCTCATATTCGAGAGCTGACATCAAAAGCCCTTTTGCGTCATATGGGTTTGATGGTGAGATTACTGTCAGACCGGCAGTGTGTGCAAAATAAGCTTCTCCGCTCTGTGAATGATAAAGTCCACCCTTGATGCCACCGCCGTAAGGCGTTCTCAAAATCATGGGGACATTAAACTGCCCTCCAGATCGATACCTTAACTTGGCGGCCTGATTGACAAGCTGATCGAAAGCGGTGAATATGAAATCCTGGAACTGAATTTCGGGTATTGGTTTCATTCCGTTTAATGCCATTCCAATAGACATACCCACTATGCCAAGCTCAACAAGAGGAGTATCTATTACTCTGTCAGAACCATACTTGGCCTGCAAACCCTCGGTTACCCTGAATACGCCCCCATCTCTTCCAATATCTTCTCCCAGAAGAACAACCGAATCGTTTTTAGACAAAGCATAATCAAGCGTTGAATTAATTGCCTGAACCATGTTTAGCTGCTTTGAACTCAAAGTGCATCACCCTTTTCTTCTTTGATAATCCAGGTCATTTCTTTATAAACATCATCATACATGCTTTCCGGTTTCGGTGGTGGAATCTTCTCCCTCTCATCGAACTTCTGGTCAACTATTCTCTTGGCCTCAGATTTCATTTTGTCTATGATCTCATCTGTGATATATCCAAGATCCTTCAACCTCTTCTCAGCTATAACTATTGGATCTTTTTCGCTTCCCTCAGTAATCCCTTCAGATCTATACTTTGAAGGATCATCGGAGGTTGAGTGAGGCCCGATTCTATAGCTGACAGCTTCGATTAATACTGGTCCCTTACCGGAACGTGCTCTGTCAACCGCATCTTTGGCCACTTTGAACGTTTCAACGAAATCGTTCCCATCTACCTTTACACCATAAGCTCCATAGGCTTCGGCTTTCTTCCAGATTTCAACCTTGGTCTGTTTCTCAACAGGTAGAGATATTGCCCATTGATTGTTTTCGCACAGAAAAATAACGGGAAGATCATAAACTGAAGCAAGATTCAGGGCAGCATGGAAATCGGGGGTGGACGTTGAGCCATCGCCAAAAGTTGTAACCACCACTTTATTTTCCTTTCTATGTTTAATTGCGTATGCTGCACCTACAGCAAGTGGCAAGTTAGTGGCTACCGGGCTCTGAACAGACATAAAGTTCTGCGCCTTGGCATTGTAGTGCGAAGGCATTTGCCTTCCCTTAGCGGAATCTTCGCTGTTCCCCATAATCTGATCCAGAAGTACTTCTACAGGAACCCCTCTATGGATCATAAACGGCACATCCCTGTAATATTCGTAAACCAGATCATCAGGGTTCAGTGCCATGGATACGCCTACCTGCGTAGCCTCCTGGCCAATGGTTGGGGTATAGAATCCGACCCTTCCCTGACGCTGGGCAGTTACAATCTTTTTATCAAACATTCTTGAAAGTAACATTGAACTGTACGCTCTCATGAACACATCTTTTTCTTCCTGACCGTTAAAAACTTCTGTCATCTAATCAACCTCCTGGAAGCCCAGGCTTCTGCAGCTTTGTATGATGTCCTCACAAGTGGCCCTGAAGCCACAAAGGAGAACCCTTTTTCATACCCTATCTTCTCAAACATCTTGAATCTCTCCATTGAACAGTATTCAGTAACTTCTATCTGCTTCTTTGATGGTCTCAGATATTGACCTATGGTCAAAATATCCACACCCACACCCCTTAAATCATCCATCGTTTCTTCCACTTCATGATCCAATTCTCCGTGTCCCAGCATGATGGATGATTTTGTTATAAGCGTGTTATTTCTCTCCTTGAAATATTTCAACACTTTTAAAGATTGCTCATAGCTGGCTCTATGATCCCTGATTGTGGGAGTCAGTCTTCTTACCGTTTCCACATTGTGTGCCAGAACATCCGGTTTTGATTGCAAAATATTCTCCAATAAATCCTCTCTTCCCGTAAAATCTGGAATCAGTGCCTCAACGAGAACACCTGACATCCTTACCTCATTAATCACCCTGGAATAATGAACAGAACCCTGATCGGGAAGATCGTCCCGATCCACAGATGTAATAACTGCATATTTTAAATTCATAGCAATGACGGAATCTCTTACTTTCACCGGTTCTTCCGGATCGACAGGTAACATTCCTCCATGTGTTACTGAGCAGAATCTGCAACCTCTTGAACAGTTGCTTCCTAAAATCATGAATGTAGCCGTTCCCGAATCCCAGCACTCCGCTATATTGGGACATCTGGCCTCCTGACAAACCGTATGAAGATTTTTTTCCATAAGATTGTTCTTAATGGAAATATAATTTTCCCCCGAGGGAATATTAACCTTAACGTAG
>JAKATR010000080.1:36423-50611 GCA_021818675.1 Thermoplasmata archaeon
TAGGAGCCTTTGAATTTGGGAAATATTTTTCAAACGCCGATGCAGGCTTAAAATGCAAAATATCTTCTCTCAGAAGGTTTGATTCATCCTCATTGCCCACTCAGGCAAAAGGAAGCGGCAATTACCTCAACTCTGTCCTTGCCATGAAGGAGGCAAGGAGAAGTGGGTTTGATGAGGCCATACTTCTTGACAGGAATGGAATGGTTGCTGAAGGTCCAGGAGAAAATATATTTCTTGTAAGAGACGGTAAACTTATCACACCTGGGGAAGACAGCTCTATTCTTCTCGGAATAACAAGAATGTCACTTCTGGAAGTGGTTAAGGATATGGGAATCCACGTAACCGAACGATATGTTCACAGGGAGGAAATCTTTGTTGCGGACGAACTCTTCTTCTGCGGAACGGCTGCTGAAATTACACCAATTCTCAATGTAGATGGAATGGAGATTGGAAATGGAAAGGTTGGTCCTCTTACGTCAAAGATAAGGGAGAAATTCTTCAACATTGTTCAGGGAAAGGATAGTAAATATTCAAAATGGTTGACTCCTGTAAACAAGGGCAAATAGAATCAGGGAACTACTTTTGAAAATGGAAGGAAATCTCTCAGGATTAAGTTCCAATCCTGATTTTTCTCTATTATATCTGATATTATGCTAAGCATGGTTTTAGCATCCTCCTTTAAAATGTAGTATTCAGCAACCCAGAATTCGCCGTCGAATCTGTTAATTCTTAATAGATAATCCAGCCCGTTTATTCTTGATTCCTTTTCAATATCCTTAATTATTTTATTTTCGGTTTCCGCCTGATAAATCCTTTCCTTTTCATATATGGGTATAAAATTTGTTTCACCGGGGTTGATCTCGCCATCAAGTATTCGTATTATTCCATTGATCTTTCCCGAGACAACCGATTTAATCAACCTGATCCATTTTGTTCTCACCGATGCATCTCCTGCACTTAGTACTGTTTCAGGGGGTTTGCTTATAATACCCACGACATAAACATCATTCTGCTCATTGATTTCCTGCACCATGTTAAATAGCAAATCTCTCCCGCCAATATCTAAAATGGAAATGTCAGGGTTTTCAGACGCAGCCTTTAAAATAAAGTCAGACACATCCTTGAGTCTGGATTCATGGAATGAGAATCGAAGCTTTATTTCGTTTCCATCCATTTTAATGCTGTTAAAATATACAGAGGGTATATTCATAACCTCAATTAAGGGCTGAACGAATGATTCCTTATTTAATTCCATAATCCAGTAATCATTTGCCTCAACACTTCCAGTGGCTGTAAGAAATATTTGAAACTCTCTTTCCGGATTACTTCTTTTAGGGATTGAGAATCTAATGAGGTTCTTATCTTGATCAAGCTGACCCTTTGCATTTATTTTCGCGGTGACGGCGAAGTTAAACGGTTGTGAATTTTCTTTCATAACCATTCTACAGGTGATGAAAGAAGTATTATCCCATTCTTCAATAAGCATACTTTTACATTTTAAATGACTCTAATAATCTTTTGTAACACAATTATGCATGATTTCAAAATTAATATATTTCAATTTGGTATGGTTATTATGAACGATATTCTCTTAAAGAAACTTATAGGGAGAACGGAAACTCTCCGAAAGATGAATGAGGAGATGGAAGAAAATATTGAAAGGTTGCAACAAACAGTCATTCACAATAGAAACATATTAAATGGAATACGATCAGATTATGAAATTTCTGAGGCATGGCTAAAAAAGCTTAAGAATTTAGCCGATGACTCCGTTTATAAAGGAGCTGGCAGATGATAAATCTGGAAAAACTTCAGACTATATTATTTATAAGTGAAGAGGAGAAAAATGAATTAATGGGGAATGATGAAGAATACAGGGAACAGCTAAGACTATTGATGGAAGAGCACAGGCAATATCTGGATAACCTGGAAATTGTTTCAAAACTTCACTCACAGCTTGCAGTGATTAACTATGATGTCCATGAAAAATTTATGAATACGCATAAGAACTGTATTGTTCTTAAATCATACCTGGCGGAGCTGAAGATGCTGGGAATTCCCATAGGGTCGGGCATGGACGAAATAAATAGACTTATGGAGCATTACCTGATTATCCGCGAATTCCAATAGATGTAAATTTATTGTAAAAAATATTATGAAATTTTGGCCCCTAATGGAAATTCTGGATATGAGGACTTTAAGGAATTAAAAATGAATACTACTCAAGGCGTTTGGCAATTACTTCACTCAAATCCTGAATGTTCATCTTATCTTCCCGGTTCGTCGTTTTTCTTGCATCGTCAAGCATGGTCATACAGTACGGACATGCAGTAACAACGGTTGATGCATTAATCTTATCAGCCATCTCTATACGTTTGTGTGAAACCATGGTACCTTCCGTCTCCTGCATCCATAACCTGCCTCCGCCCGCTCCGCAACAGAGAGCCTTGCTCTTGTTTTTCTCCATCTCCTGAAAATTTTCTGTGAATGAGCCAATTATCTCTCTGGGGGCATCATAAATTTTGTTGTATCTGCCAAGATAACAGGAATCATGGTATGTATACTTCTCACTGGAATCGGATGTTAAAGCTTTTACACTGATCTTCTTATCGCTGATGAGCCTGTTAATGTATTCGGAGTGATGATATACTTCAAGCTCAACACCATATTCTTTATATTCATTCTTCAATGAATTGAAGCAGTGGGGACAGGCTGTTATGACTTTGTGAATCTTTTTCTCCTTGAATGTTTCCACATTCTGTCTAATCATCATATCGGCCAAATATTCATTTCCAGTTCTCCTTGCCGGGTCTCCAGTACATTTTTCCATGCTTCCAAGAATTGCAAAATTTACCCCTGCCTTTTTCAGTATTTTTGTCACAGATTTTGCTATATCCTGATTTCTACGATCATATGATGCAACGCATCCAACCCAATACAGGACATCATAATTGGCATCCGGATTCTTTGAGAGATCAACAACATCAAGATTTTCTGCCCAATCTCCCCTGGTTGACGGATCTATGGCATAAGGGCTTGCATAGGATTCAATATTCCTGAAAAGGTCAAGAGACTCCTTTGGAGCCTTACCCTGATTCAGAACAAGGGATCTTCTCATATCGATTATTTTGGGTACGTGATCTATCATTACCGGGCATTGTTCCACACATGCCATGCACGTGGTGCATGACCACAGATCCTTTTCAAGTATGGGGTCTCCAATGACAGTTTTGAAAACTTCATCGGGATTCTCTCTGTTTTTCCTATATTCTTTCCCCTGAGCCATGACGGTTTCTCTGATATCCCAGATGATATCTCTTGGAGAGAGCGTTTTGCCCGTCATATTTGCTGGACAGTTATCCGTGCATCTCCCGCATTCTGTGCATGAATAGAAATCAAAGTAATCCTTCCATGTAAAATCCCTGATGTCGGTTGCACCAAATCTGGTTTCTTTCTCGAAATCTATTGGGAGAGGGGTTGCCTGAGTACCGGTTGAAAAGAGAACATTAAACGGAGCTGCAAACAGGTGAAGGTGCTTGGATCTCGGTATATAGATAAGGAAAACCATAAAATCTAGAGCGTGGATCCAGAAGGCTGACCAGAAGATGTAATAAACATAAGAAGAGGGTGCTTTGGGAATAACGTAGGTAAGAGCATAAGAGATAGGTTCCAAATAATGGGGTGCACCAGATCGAACCACAAACGTATAGCCACCAAGCAATCCCTGCATATCTAGCACAGACATCACGAGGTATGTGAACATAAGGAGTCCTATTAGAACTAATATAAAAGCAGCCTCAAAACCATTGAATCCCTGATATCTCTTTATCTTGAGACCCCATCTTCTCACGGCAGCATAAATAACATCTGCAATCACAATGCCAGCAAATATATTTACTGTGAAAAAGATAATATCAGAAAGTATACCCGGTGAAAATAGCTGGTGGGCAAATATTGTAACATAGAAGAAATCAATCGAGTATGCTCCAAAAACTATAAATCCCCAGAACATTAATGCATGCATTATTCCCGCAAATGGGTCTTTAAAGAGTTTTCCCTGAAGAAATACATTTCTTATGAGAATGTATATCCTTCTCCCAAGATCGAGCTTCATTCTGGGCTTTTTCAAGGGGATTTTTACTGCATCCCATAGGATTTCATACAATTTATAAAAGAAAGCAAACACCGCAATAATTATACCTGCGAGCACTAGAACCGAAACTAAATTCATATCAAGGCACCATTTTTGGATCTTTCCGATCCTATTTCGTAGATAAAGGTAAGGTTAAAAAAGTAATCGATTTCGACACACTGATCTTTAATCGGTTAAAAATTAAAATAGAAAAATCATGACAATTTTTCCACTATTTTTGGGATTATCTGATAAAGATCTCCAACAAGACCGTAATCTGACTCTTCGAATATGGGGGCGGTTTTATCTTTGTTTATTGCAATAACAATTTTAGATCCTCTCATGCCTGCAATGTGCTGTATCTGTCCTGAAACGCCTATTCCAACATATATAGCTGGTCTGACCTTCTTCCCTGACAATCCTATCTGTCTATCTTCACCAAGCCACTGATAATCAAGGCACACTGGTCTGGAACCTGCGATCTCTCCATGCACAGCTTCAACCAGTGGTTTGACTGATTCTATCCCTTCTTTCTTTCCCAGACCCCTACCAATGCAAACTATAATTTTCGCATTCTCAATGTTGCTGCCTTCGGACTTCTTTGGCTGTCTGCTGAGTATTTTTATCTTTGATACCGGAGCACTTAGAGAAATAACTTCAGAGTTTTTGTCAGATTTTATGGCATCTGAAATTCCAGGTGAAACAGTGAATATTTTAGCTTGAGACTCCTCCTCAAGAACAGTTTTGCCTCCAAGATAGAACCTCTTTGTTCTCGCTTTTGAACCTTCAAAGGAAATCTCGTTGATTTCAGGGACAATTCCTGCTCCCATTGAAACAGAGAGAATGCCTGCAGTTTCTCTTCCCAGAATTGATGAACTCAGGAAAATATTATCTATTCCCTCTTTCTTAAACAATTCTTCCAGAAGCTTTGCTATACTGTCAGAAAGAATATCTCCCTTAATAGAATACATCCTCAGGGCTCCAAAATTTGCAGCCTCAGAAGACGATTTTTCAACACCAACTCCAATAACCTCGCCTTTCTCCCTCAGGTATGTAATCATCTGACTGAGCGAACCTGCGTTTTCAGAGAATACTAAAAATTTCATTTCATCCCCTCCTTCAGTACCTTAACAACCTCTGGAATACCCTTATCCATATCCTCGAAAACGAGCTTCTTCCTCTCACTTCTAGGGGCACTGTTAGAAACAAGGGTTACCCCCTTTGAAATAACCGGAGCAATTTTTTCAGTCTTTATGGGCTTTCGTCCGGCAGCCATAATCTGCATTACAGGAGGAAGTCTTGGCTCATTTATTTCCTGGCTGATAGAAACAATGGATGGCATTGGCACTTCTATCTCTATGTTATCTTCTTCAAGAATTCTGGTTACCTTTACATTGGTTCCGGTTACCTCAATCTTTCCTGCATTTCCCAAAAGTGGCTCATTGAGAAGGGCCGAAAGCATACCAGGTATTAACCCGGTGATCGAATCGGCGGACTGGTTTCCAAGGATTACGAGATCGTGTTTAATCTCTTTGATTTTTGATGCAAGTACTCTTGCAGTATTGGCGGGGTTATGCTCCTCATATCCGTCAATGATGATCCCTTCGTCCGCTCCTATTGCAAAGGCCTTTTTCATTATGGCTGAAGATTGTTCATTGCCCAAAAGGATCGCTGTTACCTTTCCCTTGTATTTTTCCTTTAATCTCACCGCCTCTTCAACGGCATGCTCGCTAAGAATCTCAACAGTTTTGGGGACATTCTTTACAATTGGTTCCCTTGTGTTAGAATCTATCTTTACCTGTTCCAGATCAGGCATCTGCTTAATCAGAACTATGACATCTACCATTTTCTTTACCTTATTGGAGATGTTCTTACGTTCTTTATATTTTTCCAATTAATGTTAAGGTATTGTTACAAAGTGAGTATTTATTGCGATTCGCTGTAATCAGAAATCTCCAAATATAATTCAAAGGCTTTCGGAATTATTAATCTATCAGTTAAATAAAAAATGCGTATAACGAATCATTTTACCGCGTCATGAAATTGGAATTGCAACTCATAGTGCGGAAATTCAAAGTTTTCTGAAGGCACAAAATGAATATGTATCATACCCTCGAAATATGTATTTTTTATTCTAAATTGAGAACATTGAACTCATTCTGTGATTTGTGTTAAAATACTTGCGAGTAAATCACACCAAATTTACCAAAGTAGAAACTCAAAAACTAAATAGGAAATGAAATTCCTTTTTTTGTGGAAAATGGCAGGAGACTATCAAGTCATGCAACCGCTACAATCATCATAATGGCTATAATGGGTATACTTGTCAATTATGTAGAAACTATGATTACCCCTGCATTGCCAATTTTAAAAACTGATTTCAACGCATCATATGATTCTTTATCATGGATAATCACCGCATATGTAATTTCAGGTACCGTATCGGCCGCCATATTTGGAAGACTTGCAGATATGTATGGCAAAAAGAGGATATTCATGCTTTTATCCCTAATCTATGCAATAGCTGTTTCTTTCGGCGGATTCGCAACTACGCTGGATGAATTTATTGTTATCAGAGCAGTTCAGGGCCTCGGAATGGGAATGTTCCCTGTAGCTTTTGCCCTGCTGAACGATCAGGTTCCAAGGGAGGAACTGCCTCTTGCTCAGGGCATATTGAGTTCAACTTTTACCGCGGGGGCAGCCCTTGGCCTGGTGCTGGGAGCCTGGATAACCCAAACATATGAATGGGAATATTCCTATCACTCTGCCATCCCCGTGGCATTTGGTTTATTAATTGCATCTTACATATATTTGAGAGATAACAGCGAGAGAACCAAATCAACCATAGATTTTCTTGGTATCAGCCTCATATCAAGTGGAGTTGTATTATTAATCCTAGGACTGTCTGAAGGGCAAACATGGGGATGGTACAGCCTTTCAATTGAAATAACGTTCTTTATGTCTGCGGTTCTTCTGTGTCTATTCATACTGGTAGAATCCAGGATATCCAATCCATTCATAAGCATGAAACTGATGAAAATCAGAAACGTATTTTTGTCAAATTTCACCGGTCTTTTTGCCATGGCAGCTATGTTTTTCCTTTTCTACAGCGTTCCTCCGCTTCTTGAGGACCCTTCCCCAGCCGGGTTTCAACTCAGTGTTTTTAATTCCGGACTAACAATGCTACCTGCAGCGCTGGCTTCAATGATTTTTGCACCGGTTGCTGCGGTAGTAACAAAGAGGATAAGCCCTAAAGTCTCCATAGAAATCGGCAGTGTGGTACTCTTCCTTTCTTATATTGGGCTCTACTATTTTCGGGCATCCCCACTGGAAATCACGGAGGACGCCACCATTCTTGGCATAGGGCTGTCGTTCATATTCGTTGGTATGATTAACATCCTTCTGATATCAACACCACAGGGAGATGCAGGTGCGTCAACAGGAATGAATGTAGTATTCAGGAATATAGGTTCTGCAGTTGCACCTGCAATAAGCGGTGTTTTCGAAACTATGTATGAAATTAAGGCAATTACAGGCGTAAACTCCGCAGGTTTACCGGAATACACTTTGTTTCCTGATCATACTGCTTTCAGTTACATCTTTCTAACGGGAATGGCCTTCCTTGTTATTTCTATTATATTTACACTATTCATGAATGTACCCAGAAAGGAAAGCAATCTAACAAATCAGCGGAATTCATAGGCGTGCATGAAAGGTTTATGCGCAATATTAGGGCACTCTATTTAAAAATATGTCGAAATCGAAAGATTATTTTAACTGATTCATAATACATGGTACGGTAATCAAATGGCAAAGGAGAATGAAGTTTATATAGTGGGTTACAAAAGAAGTGCGTTTTCGAGATCGAGGCCGTCTGAACCTGAGCGAGATGCGTTTAATAATATAAGAATGGACGAGGCTCTGGGGATGTTGATTAGGAATATCATTAAAGATACAGGAATTAGAGAGGGTGAGATCAATGATGTCATAACCGGATGTGCATTACAGGCTGATGAAAACTGGACATACGGTGGAAGACATCCAGCTTTTCTTGCAGGATTGCCTTTCAATGTGACAAGCATGTCCCTTGACCGTGCATGTTCCTCCTCATTAAATGCAATAACAATAGGGGCTATGGAAATAATGACACAAAATGCTGAGATCGTTTTTGCAGGTGGTATGGAGCACATGACCCATATGCCATTAAACAACAATCCTCATGTTAAGCCAAACATGAAGCTTTTGTTGAGGCCGGAATATGCAAAATATCAGATGAGCACATCTTATTCCATGGGTTTAACCGCAGAAAAACTGGCTGAAAAATCTGGAATATCAAGGGAAGAAATGGATAAATTCTCCTACGAAAGCCATGTTCTGGCAAAAAAGGCACAGGAGAGCAATTTTCTAAAGAAAGAAATTCTTCCAATTAAGGTTGAATATCAGGGTTCGGAAAAATCCATAGATGTAGATCAGAGCATAAGGAAAGATGTAACGATTGAAGGGTTTAGCAGTCTTAAACCAGCTTTCAAAGAAGGTGGGAAAATAACCGCAGGTAATTCATCGCCTCTTAATGCAGGGGCATCAGCAGTTGCACTTATGAGCGGAAAAAAAGTTGATGAATACGGCTTAAAGCCAATCGCAAGAATAAGATCATTTGCATGGGCGGGTGTTGATCCTTCAATAATGGGAGAGGGGCCCGTCCCAGCTTCAAAACTTGCTCTTCAGAGAGCAGGGCTCTCGAGCGATGATATCGATCTTTGGGAAATAAATGAAGCTTTTGCTGTTGTGGCATTGAATGCAATGAAGGATTTGAAAATTCCCAGAGAAAAGGTCAATGTGAATGGTGGGGCCATAGCCATCGGTCATCCACTTGGAGCAAGTGGAGCAAGGCTGGCCGGCACTCTTGCAAATAGTCTTGTGGATAGGGGTAAGAAACTTGGACTTGCAACGCTCTGCGTTGGCGGAGGACAGGGATATTCAACCATATTGGAGAGGATGTAAATGGATTTCGAGCTAAGTGACGAACTTAAGGATTTCAGGAAGATGGTACGGGAATTTGCTCTGGCGGAGTTCACCAGTGAGGTGGCAAGAAAACGTGATTTCGAAGAAAGTTACCCTGACGATTTGAGAATCAAATCCTTGCAGAAGGGA
Organism: Thermoplasmata archaeon; assembly: GCA_021818675.1. Taxonomy (GTDB): domain Archaea; phylum Thermoplasmatota; class Thermoplasmata; order Thermoplasmatales; family Thermoplasmataceae. Next base: position 45,707 of record JAKATR010000080.1, read on the forward strand.
ATTATTGACTTTGCTAACCCATGGAAAACCATGGTCGCCATTGAAGAGCTATGCAGAGTAGATGCAGGCCTTGGTATATCAGTGACCGTTCCTTACTTCGGAGCAGAAGTTATAATGCTGTTTGGGAACGACTCCCAGAAGGAAAAATATCTCTCAGAGGTAAACAGGGGAAAGAAAATGATGGGACTCGCTGTTACAGAACCCGGTGGTGGAAGTGATGTTGCGGCAAACAAGACGGAGGCAGTCAAATCAGGGAACAAATATATACTAAATGGATCTAAAATGTTCATAACAAACGGTCAAATTGCTGACTTTTTTGTAATGCTTGCAAGAACTTCTAAAGCTGACCCTGCAAAGAAACACAGGGGCATGAGCACCTTCATCGTGGAATCGAAATTTAAGGGGTTCTCATCAAATAAACTTGAGGGAAAACTGGGAGTGAGAGCAACCAATACTGCTGAACTGATACTGAACAACGTGGAAGTCCCCGAGGAAAACCTCATTGGCGAGGAGGGAAAGGGATTTTATTATATAATGACATTTTTCAATATTTCCAGGGTTTTTGTTGCGGCGCAGGCTATTGGAGTTGCGCAGGGTGCCCTTGATCGGACGCTGGAATACCTGAAAAATAATGCGCCATCGGGAGAAATGCAGAATGAATACGTACAATTTACACTTTCTGACATGGCAACAAGAATTGAAGCAGCAAGGCTTCTAATGTATAAGGCCGCCTCTTATCTGTTTCAATTTAAGCCAAACCCCACGATCACCAGTATGGCAAAGGGATATGCCTCAGAGACAGCTGTTTTTGCATCTGAAAAAGCCATGGAGCTCACAGGCTTGTATGGATTAAGCGGAGATCTTGAAAGATATTTCAGAGATGCAAAAATCATGGAAATATGGGAAGGAACCAGTGAGGTAGAGAAATTGATTATTGCAAGAATGTTAGAAAAGGAGAGTGATTCAAGTGAATGATGACCTGAAACTGATGAAGGAAACAGTTAGAGATTTTTCCGCAAAAAACATTGAAAATATTGCGTTAAAGATAGAACGGGAAGGGATCGACAAAGATCTTCTGAAAAAACTTGCGGAGCAGGGATTTCTTGGAGCAACAGCACCGCAGGAATATGGTGGTTCGGAACTTGACGGAGCCTCGTATAGAGCTATTTTGGAGGAACTTTCATCGTTTTCCCCATCGGTAGGGGTTCTTGTATTCCTGTACAATTCAATAGCATCCAAATTATTGAAGAAAGGGAAAGCAGCTGATTATCTTAAGGAGATACTCTCAGGGGAATCTACCCTTGGTTTTGGATACGGAGAGATCCTTGAAGGTTATGTTAATTCAACGGGAAATAAAGGTTCTGATGAAAATGGAATTTTGAAGAAAGATGTAATTTTTCCAACTGCCAATAAATTTATTGTTCTGGATGAGTCAGGACAAAATCTTATTCTCACAAATGGAAAAATTGAGAAACCTAAAAACAAGAAAACTCTTGGAATCAGGGGGTTAGGCATCTCTGATGTAACCATTGAAAAGTCAAATAATGAAAAGCTGGGCCTCAGATCAGATATTGTTAAGGCATTAGAAGATTCAAGTCTTGAAATTGCAGCAATTTATCTGGGAATAATAAAGGGGGCTTTAAACAAAGCCATAGAATATGCCAAGGTTAGGACAACCTTTGACCACTATCTGAAAGACTATAGTCCTATGGCATTTTCGCTGTCTAATTTGAAAGCTGAAGAGGAATTGCTCAGATCTTACATATATGAATCAGAGAATGACTATGCCAGAGGGTTGAACGCACTTATTTTTTCTGAATCTTTGTCTAAGAGAGCAACAAAACAGGCCCTTCAAACCCATGGAGGATATGGATATCTGGAAGATTTCGGCGTTGAAAAATTCTACAGGGATGCAATGACAATCAGCACAATCTTATTCAGGGGAAGAAGAGACAGAAAGAGGTTGAGCGACGAGGTCTTTGGCACAGAAGCTGGAAATCTCTAATTTTAACCAATATTTATTTGTCAATTCCTGTTTATTTATTTCATTTTTTAGAAATACATGTGATTAAGAAAATTGCAATGTAAGAAAACTATGACAAAAATTATTTATTTTTCACAAAGTAAAATGAATCAGAACTCGTCATCCGATTTCTTTCTACCAAGAATAGCACCGCCAATAAAACCTCCTATTCCTGGAATAACTAACCCATCGGAGATAGCTTTGCCCATGAAATTATAGAGATTTGCCGCAAGCATTCCTCTGACATATCCCGATTCGGAAAGGACACCTTTCGTGACAAGGGAATTACCAGTATAGGTTGTTAAAAGAGTTACAAAAGAAGCATTTGGAATTATGTAGAGGGCAAATTCTATGGCTATGGTGATCACAACTCCAGCTCCTATAAGTGACGATACCAATCCTCGCAACTTGCCGCGGGCCACTAATCCTCCAAAAATTCCCGGAATAATCCATCCTATAAGTGGAAAGTAACCCATTACTGCGAGGCTAGCTATTGTGGCAATAATACCAAAGCCTACACTTCCGGTTGATTCTTCATCTGCCATTTGCATAATAACGCACTGGTATATATTAAACTTCTTTGCATACCATGTTTATGAAAATAAAACCATATGGGAAGTCTTATATTTTTTAAAAGATAGCCCTTAGTAATACTGTATCATGATCAAAGGTAAGAAAAAGTCAAACAAAGGGGCACCACGTTCTAATAAGAAAAAGAAGACCGTAGATGATATTACATTTGAAATTCAGAAGGTAGAAAACATATATATAGGTGAAAAAAACCAGATTCACGTTAAAGTTTCCCCGGAGAAACACACCAAGCTTGTGGAAGCTACCATAACCGATCCTCTGCTGAGACAGACTATAAGAAAACTCAGGAAGATTTCAAAAGGCAATTTTGAGCTCAGGTTTAAACCAAAAGAAACAGGGAAATATTCAATTTCTTTCTACGCCAGAACAAAACAAAAGAAGTTCAAAAGAGAAGAATTAACTGTTAACTCAATTATAAGAGAAAATCCAGTTGAAAATATAATTTCAAGCACCACGGTCGAAACTAACAATATAGACCTTTCTAAAATAAAGAAGAGAGCATGGCCATCATCCTCTGCTTATTCTATAGCTCTCCAAAATCCAAAACAAAACATAGCAGAGGCTTATGAGGCAATTAGAAATGGAACTTTTGAGAAGAATCCCATGGTAAAATACCCAACTCTGATTTTTGGATCAGGGAATTTTGGAACAGTGTTTAAGGTAAAAACTGATGGAGGAATCTATGCAATAAAATGTTTTACCCGAGGCTCTCCTGATCTTGAGATTCGATACATGGCTATTAGCAGCTTTCTTAAAGCTAAGAATTTCCCTTTCTTTACAGAATTTAACTATATGGATGATGCCGTAAGAGTAATGGGGAAAAAGGAGACTTATTTTCCAATACTTATGATGTCATGGGTATCCGGGGAAAATATGAACCAATACATTAAGAGAAACTTAAACAATCCAAATGCCCTCACAGCTACAGCCAAAAGCCTTTTAAAATCTGTGCAGGAAATGGTAAAGAACAAAATTGCCCATGGAGATCTATCCGGCGACAATATCTTGGTCAGGGAAAATGGAGAAATCAATCTCATAGATTATGACGGTATGTATGTACCCGCTATATCCAGTCTTGGAGCCAGTGAAGCGGGCCATGAGGCATTCCAGCATCCCAAGAGGATGACAGAATTCAATGAAAAACTTGACTATTTCTCATGCCTTCTAATTTATGTGACGCTTCTTGCTTTATCAAAAAAGCCGGAGCTCTGGCAATTTAATGACGGGGATGGAGATAAACTCATAATATCTGGAGATGACCTGAATGATCCAGCACATTCCCAGGTATTGAAAGAAATGTTAAAAATTGGCGGTAAAGTCAAGACTTTGACTAACCTTCTCATTAAGAGTCTATCGAATGATAGCGGATGGGAGCAGATTTCTCCACTACTGATTTCTTAATATATTTATAGAATCCCTTAGGGTCTGGGAAAGCAGTAAATTCAAATCCTCAGGGAGTAGTGGATATCAGACCTCAATTGTTATAATGGAAATATCGTCGTTCTTCATCTCTCCATTAATTCTGAGTTCATCCCAGTAAGATTTTTCCGGGTTAAGAAAACTGGAAAGTTCATCAATTCTTTTCACCCCACCTTCCATAATCCATTTTGAGGCAGCATCAGAGGCAAGCAAAATCTTGCTTCCAGATTCTACAGTATAATTTTTCATTTCATAGTCTGGTATTTCAAGCGGGGAATCATCATAGATCGGCTCACCATGCCCACTCCAGAGCAGATCTGGATGGAGGCCAAAGCCGGAAACATCTTTTATGGGAAAGCTTTCCAATCGCTTGCCAGTTCTTATGAAAGCACAACTATCTCCCACCGCTATGCAACTTACCCTGTAATTCTTCTCGTTTTTCTTTATTTCCATTCCAATAAATGTGGCATAAGAACCCAGAACCGACTTATTCTTCACATTCCATTTCAGGTTGTTCCATTCTATTTTGTCGTGCCACAAATTTATGGAGTTTCTATAGATCTTATTTATTATTTCATCGGGATTTCCGTTCAGATTTCCGTATTGTGAAAAAGTATCGACGAGGCACTTTGCCCACAAACCTGAAAATACTGAATCACTGGCACCGTCTGAAACTGCAAACCTCATATTCTGGTCATCAGCCATGAGATAGTCTTCGCATTCGTTTAGTGTATTTCCAACTTTTGGAAATATTATGGATTGTCTCTTCATTTTACTCTGCTATACGCGACCCTTGTACCAATATCCAGTAACTTGATGAGGTCTTCCAGCCTTGCGTTAAACACATATGCCCTTGCTCCTTCGGATACATT
>JAKATR010000056.1 GCA_021818675.1 Thermoplasmata archaeon
CAGAAAATCATAAACATAATTAATACCAAATTCATCTCTGTTAACCAACAGGGATGATTAATGGCAAGAATGCATAAAAGGAAGAGGGGAAAATCTGGCTCAAAGAATGTATATTTGGCAAACGGCCATGCTTGGGTAGAACAGAGTCCTAATGAAATAACAGAAATAATATTAAATTCACAGAAGGAGCATTTAACTTCTTCTCAGATCGGAATCAGATTGAGAGATCAATATGGGATTCCCGGGACTAAGCATGTTCTTAACGCAAAAATTGGTAAGATCCTTCGGGAAAATAACAGCAGTCCTGCTATACCCGAAGACTTAAACAGCCTAATCCAGAAGTATAAGAGGGTATCAAAACATATCATTGCAAATAAGAGAGATATGAGCAATACCAGAGGAAAAAACCTGATAATGGCCAAAATGTTGAGATTAGTAAAATATTACAAAAGGGAGGGATATTTGGCCAATGAATGGGAACTTAACAAAGTTCTATAATTATGTTAAAAGACATTATTCCAATAAAATTTTTTGAAGCACTGAATTTTGCAAAAGAGAAACTAATAAAATCCTCTTATATTAGGGTTTTAACTCATTATGATGGGGACGGTACAAGCGCTGCTATAATTTTAGTAACAGCTCTTGAAAGACTTAAGATCCCTTACCATTTAAGTTTTGTAAAGGATCTGAGCGAGGAGGGATTCAAAAAACGTCTACAGGAAGAGCCTTACAATCTCACATTAATAGCAGACGCAGGCTCTGACCAAATAAAATTTGTACCAGAGTTGGAAAATATAATTGTCCTTGATCATCACTATTATGAAGGATCAAGTTCAAAGTCCCTGAATATAAATGTAAGAGACTTTGGCTTTAATGGAACTACTGAGGCATGCGGAGCCACAATGGCTTTTTTAATGGCTTTGGCAATAGATGAGTCAAATGCTGACCTTCTTAAATTTATGGTAGCAGGAGCTATAGCCGATAAACAGGACATAGGGGGCTTTAAAGGTTTAAATTTAACCATTATTAAGGAGTATGGTAAATCATACAAACTCCATAGAAGATTGAACCTGAATGGTACCACATTACTCGATGCTCTAACCTTTTCTACTGATCCATTCTATTATGACTTGACCGGTAAAACAGATAACATAAAAGAGTTCCTCAGCGGGCTTGGATTTGAACCCAACAAAGAAATTTCAAATTTAAGCAATGAAGAAAATTTAAAACTGGGAAAAGCCCTGTTCGCAAAATTGGCCCTCCAGGGATGCGAGTCAGAAGCAATCAAGTATCTGGAAACGGAAGATTTCATGTTTGAAGATGACTTTACGGGCAAATCACTTTCAAAGATAATAGATGCCAATGCTAAACTTGGGTCTAATGCAATTCCGGTTCACTATTTCTTAGGTGATAAGAAACTTTTAGAACAAATGCTATTGAACTGGAAAGCGTTTGAAACTAAACTTATTGATTACGCTTACCGTTCATACAAAGAAATGGTGAAGGAGAAAAATATCCAGTATTTTTACGCGCCTGGATCTGAGATGGCTGGCTCCATAAGCGGAATTTTAATGTTATACATCGCAGATCAAACTAAACCTGTGATCGGTTTTAATGCTGGAGATAGTAACACTTTAATCTCTTCCAGAGGTACAAGAAACCATGTTAACAGGAGTCTTAACCTGTCCCTTATTATGAAAGAGGCATGCAAAAAGGTAGGCGGCAGCGGCGGAGGGCATGATATTGCCGCAGGTGGCGTAATTCCCAGAGGCACTGAAAAACAATTCATCGAAATAGTAGATAAGATGGTTTCAGAGCAGATAGGAGTTAATAGAATTTAATTGAGTTTCTATTCAAGATTTTCCATGGAGAATTATACCTATAGGTTTATGGTGTAAGGCCCAAAGACGCGAATTACCATTTACAATTGTTAGAGATTCTTCTAATTAATTACCTCTAATTTTAATTGCTATTTCTATTAAACCCAGCTAATGCAGATAATTTTATTGTTTTTCATTATATTGCATGGTAAGAGAAATCAAACCGGATAGTTCTTCTGACTTTCCCATGTTTAGACAATAAGAAAAATATTTAATTTTATTCCGTTCCTTTACCTCAGCAAGGTATTTTACTTTTTCTTGAATAGCTCTGGTCCTGCGTTTTATCTTATTTAGTTCTCATTTGCCTACCGAATTGTTCGCAAATTTCGGAAAGTGATTATCTAATGATTGCTTAGCTTAAATCCATTTTATCCTTTTAATGGTTGGAATTATTTATGGACAACTATTGCATTCTTGAACCTTTAAGTTATGCAACTTTCATTCCGGCATAGATAAAGTAAAAGCCAATATAAGCAACATCTTACTCCAAAAGGTTTTAATATTATTTTATGCATACAATATTGAATGGTACGGTTCGGGATTTATACCGACGACTTCAGATTTTATTATAAGACCATTAAGGAATTAAAAGACTGGGGGCTCCCTTTCTGCTCCATTGATGATATTTCGGACATACCTGTGGATATTCCTGTAATCCTGAGTTCCTCTAATGATAAGCCCATGGATAGATTCCAGATCAGAGAAAATTTGCCAATAAGAGCAATCAGAAAAGCGCTACCTATCTTAGCGGGTAAAAAGCAGTTTTCTTCCATTATAATAGGAATGGATCCGGGTCCCAGACCGGGCGTGGCAATTTTAGCAGATCTCATAATAACGGAAGCAAGTGAATTACCGGATATTCACGAGGCAGTTATATTTGTTAAGAATGCGTTAAATGATTATAATTATAAGTTTTTTGAAATAAAGATTGGAAACGGGGACAAGCCAAACCGGAAAAAACTTGTTTCGGAGATTGCAAATTTGAATTTAGAATACACAATTGTAAATGAGAGGGGTACGAGCGGCCCACATTCTATCCACAATAATGCACTATCAGCAGCCAGAATAACATTAGTTGACAATACAAAATTTAGAAAGTATCCCGATAAATCGGGAGTGAAAAGAAAGAACGCAATAGAGTCTGAATTCAGAACATTAAAAATATTGGTTTAAATTTTATTTTTTCTTGGCTTTCTTCCACTTTGGAACGTATCCCATTCCCTTTTTCTTCCTCGTGGCAACAAAAAATAGAAATCCCATAAAAATTGCTGCCCCTATTGAAACGTAATAAATCCACTCATAGTTAGGTGGGGTTCCGTAATAGAAATTAGTTGTATAAGCCTGTTTATTACTGTTTATAAACACTGATGCATTGCTTACTGTAATTTCCAAACTGTGCTCCCCCTGAGATACAAGATTTGAAGGCAGAGTCAGGTTAACTACTACTGTATCGTTTGGTATCAGCGCTGGCACAAATTTAGAACCGACCTGTTGTCCATCAAGGTAAAATAGAACTGTGAGGTTATATATTGGAACCGGCAAACTATCGCTCAATTGTGCATGAAAGACAATTGGACTGACTACCTTTATCTGTATTTCCTGTGAATGCTGTACCTGAACCCCCTTATATTCCGCAGATTCCTGTATAAATATATACATTGTTTGTGGGGCATAGCTTGGAGCAATCAGGGAGAATTCAAATGTTCCGTTGTTTGGAGCCACTTTTTGATCTGCGGTTATAGGCTTCATATTTGTTACATTCTGAGCAGCTGCATATATTGTGGCAGAATAATTTGAATAACCAGGAGTTTCGGTGATGTTAAGGTGAAAATATTCCATGCTGTAAACTGTTCCGGGATAACTGAGGGTTGCGCCGAATGTTGCATTAGCTGCCTGAGAATCAACCGGAACTATGGTAACTAAACCCGCCATTAAAAGAATAATTGAAATTATTGGGAAAATTGCCTTGATTCTCATTTCCTGTTCCTCCTTGAAACAATTGCCGTAGAACCTATTCCTACAATAATAATGATAACCAGGATTATCGAACCTGTTAAAAGTGTGTTATCAGGGTTTCCTGTGTAGTTGGATATTAGATTGCTTCCGCTTGGATATACCATCAAACCGGGAACGCTTGGGAAAGAAACTGATAGAGTGGGCATGGAGTATATTTTTCCTTGAACAGTTCCGTTCAAAATTAATGATATTTGTGTAGATATATGCTGACTATTGATTGCAGTCAATTTTACATAAACTGTCAGTGTCTGATTGTAACTGAGGTTAACCTCACTTATATTCTTTCCATTATAAGTTATGGTCACGTTCCAGTTATACAGATGAATTGCCGAAAGATCCCCTATTTTCAAGTATACTGTCTCATTAGTATTTCCAGTATTTATTAATTTGACAGGAACTGATCCATAGCCAGAATCGAATACCACATATTTATTGTACACTGATTCTAATTTCAAACCGTAGGATTTTGAGATATTTACATTTACATAATCTGTAATAGTTCCCGAATGATAATTTAAAACAATTGGAATTGAATTGTTTCCTGAAGGAACCATGGTGGAATTCTTAAAGGATGCATTTACACTTAGAGACTGGTTAATCCCAAGTTTTAAATCCTTATTTGCAAATGTTATATTCCAAGCGCCTGAACCTGATGACAGCGAAACGTTAACCATTGAATTGCCTCTATTTCTGATGAGCAGTGTATAATTGAATTTCTGACCTGAGGTTATGTTTTGTATTTTCCCAAATGTTAGCGTTAAATTATATGTGTATAACTTTTGCAAAGTGAGCTGTACAGACATTGCAGCGTTTATATCAATAACTGTGCTGTTGGTAAATGAAATAGATTCGGTGTAGTTGTTTGAACTTATTGTTGTGTTTGTTGAGGCGGTGAATGTAAAATTACCATTTGGTAAAAGGATTCCGGGAGCATTAGAATTGACAACTATTAGTTCATTGGCTAGGCTAATATTTACAGGCGTATTGATGATTGATGTACCCATAGTGACTGCAAAGTAAGTCATGTAACCTCTGGTCATAGATATGTTCATATTTGCCACATTTTGGAAAGGCAAAATGTCTATTGCCCCTATGTAAGCCGATTCTGTAAGGTTATTATACACATATATGGTGTATGAACCATTCTTTACTCCAATTGCATAGAAACCTTGATTGTTAGAATGCGAGATATAAGAAATTATCCCGTTCCTATACAGCATAATTGAACTTAAAGAAGAGTTTACACCTGCATAAGAGACTGTTCCACTGAGTTCTGTGGTGAATAGCTTTGGAGAAACAGATATGTTAACATAAGAATTTCCGGCCACTATTTGGTTTGTTGAACCATTTATTGTCCATGAACCTGTATCATTTACCAAATCATTTTGGAATGTAATGATATATTTACCAGCTGGTATCAAAAATGATGACAGGGATGTTTTAATGGTGCCCTGATTAGATGTTATCAAGTAATTACCGGAGCTTCCAACACTGTTTTTCAGTGTAAGTACATATCCTGTTGAATAGACAGGAACTATTGTTCTATTTACATTTAAATCTATTTTTGTAAGGTTCACTCCTCCATTGCTTGAAATAGAATAAATTGTGTATACCCCCGGATCAACATAATTAGAACCTGAAAACTGGCTTCCAGTTGCGTTGAAAAGGTCAACAGTCTTAGATCCAAGCGCAGTAACCATTACCCGACTGGTAGCATTCAGGAATACACTTTCATTTGAAACTGTTACTGAGAGAATATTCCTGTAAAGCTTAACCTCCTGATTAGAACCGGATATCAACATGCTATAAATGCCTGGCATTACTGAAATATTGGCAAACCCATTTTTAATAACAGCAGTATAGTTCTGATCTCCAAATATTTTTAAGGTTCCGTTCAAATTAGTCGAGCTTTCGTTATTCAGCAAAATTTGCACTCTTACTCCATAGCTGGGAGGTGTTATTCCCGCATTTATTGTAAGACTATCCACAGGCATTATACTTGATTCAAAACCAGATGAATATGACCTTACTGAATAACCAACCGTGGATGCACTCTGAATATAAATTGAGGAGTAGCCATCATTCAAAATTCTTGATGTGCTTAGAGGGATGTTATCAAAATACAAAACACTAACTCCAGAATCAAATGCCGAGGCTGAGGAAAATGCCCCAATTTCTTTGTTATATGTCAGCACTGTTATGGCTGTTGAATTTACCAGATTAAGGACATAATTGAGGCTATTTGATGTGATAAATTTAATTGAGTTTAAAGCATATATTTTCCCTGCGAAAATGCCTTGCCCGGATAATCCATATTCGAATCCAGATGGAATTTCAAAAGTGAATGTACCGTTTTGATTGAAATCTCTTGAAATAAATCCCGAATTGTATGCTATAGAAAGCTGACCAGAAAAAATTGTTGAATTGGCAATCAGCGGGGTAAGTTTAACTGTGGTTGCACTTTCTGAGTATACTGAAATTATCTTTGTTGAGTTCAGATTAGTTGTGTTCATTAATACATGGCCATTATTTTCAGCGTATATCGTATAAGTTCCAATAGTTAGATTGGAGAAGTAATAACCATTCCCAAGATCTGACAGCAGGTAAGATTGATTTAAATTTCCATTTAAAAGGGCCTTAACACTATCGAAGTTGGAATAGCCATTTATCTTTACCGTTAATCCAAATGATGCTGCGGTTGATAGATTTACAGTCTGATTTTGATCAAGTGCGCTGAAAACTACAGATTCTACAGTGCTGCTATATCCATCATATCCTGAAAACACATTGTATTGCCCAGGAGGGACATATAGAATGGCTCCGCCAGATGAATTGGTAATTGCGCTAGACTGGGAGTTACCATTTTCTGCAGTTATGGTATAACCCGAATTGGGAATTCCTCCCGTTTTAATGGTTGCAAAGATTGTGTCTAATTTCACATCCAGATCATATACAACTGGAGATGTTGAAGTGGTAATATTGAGCGTTTCCACGTTGTCATAGGTTGTGCCGTTAACTATCACGTTCGCGCTGTACGAATATGCAGGGAGATTCTTAAATGAATATTGTCCATTTATAATTGGTGCAGTAAGCGTGATATTGTAACTGGAATTATAAAGTTGAACAGTACCGGTTAAAACCTTTTTAGCTATAAAGTTAGCCGATGAACTTGAATTATAACCTTTCTGATAATAAATATTGACCAGTCCAGATATAGGTGTGGTGTTCATCTTATAATTGTTTTGAATGTAATAGCCTGGAAGACCTGTAGTCATATTGTATGTTGTGTCGGTTCTTTCTGCTTGATCCATAGTCACATTAACATTGAAGATTTTAATTGTGTTGGTTCCTGAAAGATACTGCTGAAGGAAGGACCCGGATGTAACAAACAATGTGTCGTTTCCAGGAACGGCAGATATATTGTAGAACCCATTCTTATTGGTTGTGGTATATCCGTGTGGGATTCCATATTGATCAAATAAAGTTATGTAGGCTCCAACCACGGGAACTCCAGAACTGGTTGTAATTTGCCCGTATAATTTAGCTCCCGGGAAATATTCCACGATTGGATCCGCGCTGCTTGTTATCTGATATGAAGGTGGAAAAATTATCTCGGTTCCCTTATTCTCTTTTTCATATTTATAAGCCTTTTGCAATGGAATAAGTGTCCATGCACTCGGGTGAGCAGAATAATTCTTATATGGATTGTATGGGATGGACTCGTACATTATCTCAAAATGGCTCATGTTATAAGCGGGCTGCAAACTATAGGTTGTTTGACCAAATGTGATACCCGGAATCCCATTACTTTGTCCAACGGAGCTTGGTGGAAGACCGATCATGAATCTATAAATTGATGTATTATAAAATGCAGGTGTATATGTTATATCATAACCTATTGGTTGAACATTCGTTGGTAATGATGTTACATTATAGGTTCCATTAGAAGTAACAGCCTGAATACTGTAATAGTTTGTTGGAATTACCTCCCCAGTACTGCTTGTTACTGATGGGGTTTCCGTGAGATATGCGGGTGCGTAGAAAATTCCTGGATTGTTGCCGCTAAAAGGAAACAGGCTATGGTCTACCTGAATATATGATATCTGATATCCTGTTTCTTCTTCAAGGGCTTGATATAAATTAACAATGGTAGCTGTTGAGTACTTTGATGATAATTGACCCTTGATCAATGCAAAGTAAGAGTTGACAGGACCTATATTTTTAATAAATGTACCATAAATAGATTGATTACTGCCTATCCACGGTGAAAACAATGAAGGGTTTCGTTCTATTGAAAGAATCAGATTGGCTTCATTCTGTCCAAGGTATTGAACCAGTGTATTATTCACATGCGAACTAAATTGCCCATTTCCTGAAGCAATATAATCTGATTCTAGAAGTCTTGCTGCAAATAGTGAAATTATCTGACTCTGATTCTGTGCAAGTAAAATCTGTCCTGCGACCTGATATGATTGCTGGAAATCATCCGCCACTGTTGGATGCTGTCCCTGATACAATTCCTGGAACCCATAATCCCACCAGGAAACATAGGCAGGTCGCTGATCCAATGGAACATTGGTGTTCTGAGTTGATAGCCAGGCAAGTGAAGATGATAGAGGAGAAGAATTATTAGTTATTAGAAGACCGGTTCCTCCGATATAATCGGTGCTATTAGCCTGGAATGCGTAAGGACGCAAAACGGAAGGGAGTGAATTATATATCTGCTGGTTCACCTGCTCTGCATTATTCGCTGGTATTCCATTTGATATCATCGACAACCCAGCTGGAAGGACAAGACCCAGTGATATGACAACAGCAAGAATTACCTGAAGCCATTTTATATCGGCTTTAATGGCACTCCTCCTCTGCTTCATTGTTTTTCTCGAATTTTGTTCAGAACCCCTGTTTAATTTTAATATTTCAAGGATATACATTAAAAGGGCTCCTGTACCTATTGCATAGGCAGGCGCTGCAGTTACGTTGAACCTTGCTGCTGCGAAACTCATGTATATGGAAACGAGTGAAAAGACGAGTATGAATACAATTGAATCTTTCTTTTCTTTAAATGCAAGGTAAAACATATAGATAATTCCGCCCATGCCCATAGCAAAGATTCCAATTCCGAATTCTGATAGATATGAACTAAGAAGAGGAGCAGCTGTAAGGGGAGACTGTGCTTCAGCAATTGTGCTATAAACTCTTGTCTTTATGAAGTATCCCTCACCGCTGATAATCTCATTAAAAATCTGAGGGCTGGCAAATCTTACAGTCGCCAATAAAGCCCCAAGAATTATGATAAGCAGAGGAATTGAAATAATCCATGGTTTTCTGCCGAGTATGCCAATTAGTATAGAAAGTGCAATAACACCCAAACCTATGAACAAAGGAGGTATAAACCATATACTAGGAGCATTATTTGCAGCATAGTAATAATAAGAACTCATGGCAAAAGATATTGACACAAAAAGTACGGAGATAAACGTAACGTAACCGGTGTTATGATTGATAAAGAGATTAAAAATCAACTGTATGATTATATATATGGCAATTATTGCCAATATGTATGCAGCCCCTTGCCATGAAAGCATTAGTGCACCATATGAGATGGCTCCAAATATGGCATATTCCGTGGATAATAGATTATTTTTCACATACTTGATAATTGATCCATAATATGATTTAATATCAGTAAATTTTTCTATGATCCTTTCCTTTGAAGATAATCTCATAGCCTTCTCAAAGAAATAGATAGCGAAGAATGCAAAGATAAGCTCAGGAGTATGCATTCTACCATCGGTTAGAACACCTGAACT
>JAKATR010000044.1 GCA_021818675.1 Thermoplasmata archaeon
TGCCCACCTGGATGGGAACTTCTCTCTGCGTCCGTCTACACCGATTACTTTCGTATCTCCATAACCCAAATCTATACCTACTGAGACCATACGTTTCTTCCTCTTACGTGCGACCCTGGTTCATCATTCATTCTCTCACTGTACTCTGGTTTCCGTTGAGCGAGTGTGCAAATTTTTCTGTACAAAGAATTGGTCGTGGCTATCTCCCTCACTGCATTCCATGGTTATCAATGTTCAATATCGCATCATTAGATGATCTAGTGATCCGATGCCAGTCGCACATACCTCATCTATTAGCTACATAAATATAAATCTTTTTGCCTTTTGCATGAGGATTTTTGCACTGGGATTAACCGCCCAGCTAGGAAAACAGAGATTTTAGTGAAAAGAATAAAAATTTCGCCCATATCAGGAAACGAAATTACTTACATCCGATATTGGTATGTACATTATTTTACACATCATCATTGCGATTTAGAGTTCATCTTACATTTGGGTATAGCGGACAAAGGAAACAGGAGTCTCTGGGAAAGGTAAATTTCTGAAGAGGGCCTTGAAAAAGCCAATCAGATAAACAATTTCATAACCCGTTTCCTGATGAAGTGGATATCAGGGCGTTCGTGATGTCACAGAACGTTTGGAAGGGCAGCAAATGAAAGAGATATCTGCTCTGTATCAGATCTCGGATAAAACTAATTATCGCAGGACACGCATCCAAGCAGACCTGAAAGAGTAAAAGCTAAACCCAAAATTTAAGGTTGAATATTCCAAAAGTACTGGAGTAAATCCTCTGCTAAAGTGAGAGACAATCTATCCGTAATTTCTCTGAACTCAATAGACTGGGAACACTGGATGGTGAGGTTAAATTAGCCTCCGGATACGTGGTTAAGGTCTCAGGAGTTGTTCTTTTCAAACAGGTCAAGGCGGTAATCTATAGCCTTTACAGCAGGGAGATCATAATCTTCTACGGGCAAATTGGCAAGTTTACGCCCTTCTGCCTTCAGGACATGATTATTGGCAGCTGATTCCCTGAATATCCTGTCGGATGAGACACGAACCCTGAAGTTCTCATCGAAGGTCCAGAGGTAGCTGTCAAACAAGATGTGGTGATTTCTGCAGAGCAATATTCCATTCCTAATGTCTATGGAAGTTCCACGATCAGAAACTGGGATTATGTGCGCTGCTTCAAGGCCTATGGGCTCTCCGCGAAATCTGAACCCTATTTCGCATAAACTGCATTTTTCATGATATACTCTCCTGACAGCTGTCTGGAACGCTCTTTGCCTTATGGGGGTTGTGGATTCTGAGAGTCTTTCCCGATATGTCTCGAAGGGCTGGAATGGCGTTATTGAGCTTTTAGTCATAGGCCTGTTCTCGATTTCTATTGGTTCTCCATGCATCACAAAATGTTTTCCATCGTATTCCTCCACGTACGCTAATCCCATTACTTCATACGTCCTGTCCGAGCCCGGTAGCTTCTTCTGTATGAATACCCCAACGGGCACTCTATCATCCATTGAGTTGAGCAACGCATTGTTGGTACTGAGCGACATGTCGGTTTTACCATTTTTTGCTTCGGGGGTGTACCGATAGAGCCAGGAACCATCGGGCAGATTTGTAACATCCTGATCTGGGTAGATGCCCCGGCTGGTCTGCCTGACCCATAGCGCATAGTTAGAATTTTGTGGTTTGTATATCCCTTTTTGCGTCTTAAAGCCCGGAATTCTATCCTGCAGGTCCCTGCTTCTTTCCATTGATCCCATAAGTTCCCTGATCATCTGTAAAGAATGGCGGAGCACCTCATCTTGGATTTTCTCCAGAGGATCGGTCATTAAGATATCACCTAATACAAGAATTTAAATTTATCCACTTGTGGATCCAGAGAGAATTGCAGGCTAGTCTCCCGCCTTTCATCCGATTCCCACCGACAACGAGATTTCCAACGACTATTCTAAAATGTGGGCTAAATTTACTTATAATAGTTCCAAGAGTATTCTTCTCTAATTTCGTGAGAAGAAATATATGATTTGTTACTGAAGGTGCAATTGTAACGAAGTGAACCAAAGTGATTTGATGATGAAAAATAAGTTTTACCAAAAATAGCGATTGGGGAAGTTCTTGTATGTACGGGCTCTAACTCCGAATTTCACGGGAAAACTCACTCCAGGGATTCATCCCTCCACAGATAGTAGAACTGGGAGATCGGACTCTATACGTGTATACTTGAACTGTCGGAAGTTGGAGGATAAGGGGGATAAGATGTTTAGAGGAGAAAACGGGGTTATCTCAAGATGGTATGAAAAGTGAGAAAACAAATAAGCGATGGTTAAACCTGACTTCATGACACGTATCTTATTTTGTAGAGCAAGCAATTGTGAAGTTTCCATAGAAATTTGACTTCAGGATTGTATTACCCGTATTACATGTAATACAATAATGCCTTTCAAGCAGGCACTATCCAAGTTTCCCCCACATTCAAAGCTAAGAGATGAATACCTTCCTACTAGCTTGCAAAATCAAATAATGATAATACTCACGGAAGTAAACATGGATTAAGCGGATCCGGGGAGTTTGGACCCCCGACTTATGGATTAAGAGTCCGACTTACTTCTGGAAGCAATTCTGACTGATTTGTCAAACAATTATTACATGGAAATGAGTTATCTAAACGATGGAAGAAATGAGTGAAAAATTTGCTTTTAGGGCCCCAAATAGTGTCCTTCTCTTAAAGATATTCTTCTGTATATCATAACAAGTGTGTTTCTAAATCAATTAAATGTGCTCATAGAAATCAATTAGCCAATTAGATAGTATTGAAAAATTTACTTCTATTTACTGGAAGATTTTTATTCTCTTAAAAAATAATCCTGCTCAAGCCCATGAGTTATAATAATTTTCGTACAGACCAATCTGAAAATATCAAAGACATTCTAAACAAGTTAGATTATTATCATGAAAATTTCAACGAGTTTGCCAGTGCAAGAAGGCTAAACCAGCTTTCCATAGTTTTGCAAGGGATAACTACACTATTCTATTTCCTTTTACTTCAAAGATTTGATTTTGGACATTATGAGAGCTTTTTTATCGCAATGGCATTTATTCAGGTTTTGAATTTATTAGCGGATTTTTTCTTTTATAACAGAAATAACACATCTGGTCCACATTATAATAATGTTACAAGAAAGATTAGTTATATAACTCTCACGAAGGGTTTACTTAAAATTCTACTAGGGAGCCCTATTTCCGGGCTTTCGGAAATACTGATGTGGAAGACCCTACATGATCAATGGAAAGCTATTAAAAGGGGCAATATCCACGGAGAGTTATTTTATTCTATTCTGACTTCAAGCCTTTTGATTTATTACCTGTTACTTCTATTTTTTACTTTTATTCCATTAAAATTGACTTCAGTCATGTTCTATATAGCAATACTTTTACTCTATTCAATCTGCGGAGAAATCTATGTGTTGACTATCCAAGAAGACAAGGATTTCAGAGAGATAAGTCAGTTTAATTTTACAGACTTTACATATGTTAATTTCTACTTAATTATACTTGCAACGGTTAGATTGACTGCTTTATGGCTATACCCTATCTGGGTAGATTTTTTCCTTGTTCTATTAGGAATATTCGGCATTTTCGATTTTTTAGGCAAAAATGATTATGACTTAATGATAGGTTCGGGCAGCCTATTATCAATTAGGGTTGTTTTTGCCTTGTCTGGGATCGTCTTTTCTCTATTTTATCTGGGATTAAACAAGATCATGCACTTTTTAGTTTATATATACGTGGCGGGGAGAATAGTTATTCCAGCATTCCATACTTCTCCAATCCTCCTTTCGACCTTTTTCCTATTGCTCGGAGCAATCACTTCCGGTTATCTGTTCATCTCATATTTCATAAATGATGCGTCGGTTTATAGATATGAAAACAACAGAGAGGCCCTGGCAGTAAAATTTAAGTCCCCATTGGGTGAGATAAAAAAGGTAAAAGAATATTTCAATTATGTGAATGACGACATTAATAAATTAAAGGACTCGATGGAACACGAAAGACAAAGTATTGAACAACGGATACGAGAAGAGGTTGATAAACATGCGAGTGAATGGTACAATTCTGGAGTTAAGGCCGGGCAGTCAAATTTGAATTTTAATCACAATGAGCAGAAGGACGCTCTGGAAATATTCTTTTCCCAAATTCCGGTAGAAATACGTACGTCCTTCCTGAAAAACTATCATAACTTTCTTCAAAAAACCTACAACGAAGAACCGAAACGAAATACAAGCAAATGGATTAATTCTGAAATTGAATATACCAATGAAATGCTAAAAAACCAAAAAGGGAAAAAACCTTGAATTGGAAGTATCTGCTGCTCTTACCCGGGTGGGATACATATGTATGAGGCGCATCCTATGAACACTGAGAAAAACTCTTATGTGTCTAGAATAATATGCTCCTATTGAATATGAGTGGAATCGATTTATTTCGAGATACCTATCTAATTATGCGAAAGAGGAAAGATTTGCAGCCAGACAATCCATTTTTTTATATCAGCGATAACAACCCGAATTTGAACCTTATTAGAGAAGGAGCACACGTTCTAATCGAAAAGGAATGGTTTGGGGAGATATGTTTTAATGGATACGCTGTCATCAGCAAAATAGAGACAAACCCAAGACCTGTACTAAATCAGGGTGGACAATATATTGTAAGATTGGACGGTTATGTGAGATTTTTCCCTCCAAGAGTAAAAGATCCAAACATTTCTAGAAAATTAAACCAAATTGAAGGTTATAATTGGGTAGATTCCATAAGGGAAATTCCCAAAGATGTATTTCTTGAAATAGTGGAATTTTGCAAGAATGACATAATTGAGGTCTATAGGGAGAGAACCCTTAATGAATATAGTTTGGATTCTCTTCGGTATCTTATCTCAGAAGAGGAGTCCACTAGGGTCGAGTTTAAGCCATCATTGAGAACTCCTATAAAGGTAGACCCGGACATTTACAAATTAGAAAACTCTTTGCAATTTTGCAAAGACCAGAAACAAATTGAAAAAGTTCAAAGTGAGATAAATAGACTCAAAAAGAAGGAAAAAGTATCATTAGAAAATGCTACTTTAAAAACAATAGCGGCTTTTTCCAATACATCCGGTGGAATCTTACTGATTGGTGTAGATGACGACAGGGCTACAATTCACGGAATTGAAAAAGATTACGAATATTTACACGATAGAAAAAACTGGGATGGCTGGAATTCATACCTAGACCAGTTGATCTATAACCGACTTGGCCCATATATGTATCTCAATGTAAAAGTCACTAAGGGGGAGATTGACGGTAAGACGGTGGCACGAATCGACGTGTTGATGTCTGATTTTCCGGTTTGGCTCACTACAAAGGATGATGCGGGAAACAAAAGAATATTTTATACACGTGGGCTTAATCTGTCTAGACCACTTGACGCTGATGCAGCTGATAAATACATTAAATCTCGTTGGGATGTAGTTAATAAAGGTAATCTAGTCGCAAAGGTTGATTAAATCTTTCTCTCACCCTATTAAATAGGCATTTGCCAGCAATATTATAACTCAAAACTTTTGTAACGGTTTAAATACTGCGAGATGATAATTAATATGGATAGAGGCAATAAAATTAACACACTAAATATAAGAGGGGATTTACTTGAAAAAAGCACAAGATTTTGGCATTAACTTATCCCAATGGGTTAACGCAAGATTGAATGAGTTTTTCAATAATGGCTTAACACCTTTTGGTCAAGTAACTTTGAATGAAGTGAGATCACATGTCCAGTTGGTTGTGAATATGTCTGAAGCTTTTATGACCCGGATGAAGGCCAATAGGTATGAGAAAAATTACCAAAAGAGCCTTGAAAACTACCTCAACAAATACTTTAAGGGCTTGATATTGAGCTCTCCACAAAATATAGTGGAATACCTATCTCGTTGAGACTGGCCAATTATCATCCAGTCATGCTGAAGATTTGAGAAAAGTCCTCAAAGTGAGACAATCAAAACTTAACACATACGTTCCAACAGATGAGTTCGTTAAGGAAGCCTACAACAAAATCAAAGATGAAAGGGTCAAGCTTTACTTCGAAATACTCGCATACAGTGGAGTAAGAGTCACGGAAATGGCTAAGATGTTAAGTGAATTTGATGCGAAGTACCCCACAAAGTTTGGCACATACGCTAGATACGCCTTGAATTTCAAACGTGGTCAAAAGAACTCATTTTACATCTTCATGCCTATTGAAGTCGCGAATAAAGTGAAGAGATTATACAAAGTGGATGCGAAAGCTATGACTAAAATGTTCGACCAACAGTCAGGATTGACACCAAAATATCTTAGAACGTGGTTTTACAACAAGGTAATAATGACAGGAGTGCGTGAAAGTGTAACTGATTTCTATGAGGGAAGAAGCACAGCGACAGTTGTATCTTCGAATTACTTGGGAAAGACACAACAGGCAGACCACTGGTATGAGAAAGCAATGGAAACATTAAAACAAACAATCTCCCTTTAATTTTCATGTCATCTTCTATTGTTTATTGCGTCAGCTGTGGTAATAGCCTCAAGCCTGTTGATGCCTACAAGGTCTTTGTCGATGAAAAGGTAGAAGTTCCTTGGAGTACACCTGAACATCCAGAATACAAGGGTGGATAACCCATCCATGTACGTTCAGAGAAATACTGCCAAGCTTTCAAGATGAACATGAAGGAATTCTAGCATCCAGAAGGCGAATACTGATAGCCCGCCGGTTATCCAGGTTTAATTTTCAAGCAGATTGATGATAAATAATATTGCACAAAGGGAGAAAAATATGGGAGGGATTGTAAAAAATGAATTGATAAAAGTATCAGGGATTCTTCGAACATTCTTACATTTAATTGTCTTAAGATTATTGTACTCAACGAATTCTCTTTTCTCTATGTCTCTCATCTAAACCATAAATTGGCTCTCCATTTTTGGTCTTCCCCACCTCTATATTGTACCCTTGACTTATGAGGCGGTCCAATGTCAATTCCTTGCACACCATGAGACGAATTTCAAATATTGGCGGCGTCAGATTTTTTTGATAAATGGGCCAATATAGAAACGAAGTCATCACAGTCTCTTCAATACTATGAGGCTTGGTAATATCTTTATAATAGAAAATTTAGCTCTGTTTCGGGTTTTGCTCTATCCAAAGCTCAATACTCCTTCTTTGAATTCCTCAATATCGTTTATAATTTGATGCTTTGCTGGTATAGTGGGCAGTTGTCTTGCCCACGCAGGAGAAGAATCATCAGGAATTAGAACTTGTATTTCTTGATGTATATGGGCAAGAGTGGACTCTCAAAGGTAGGTTGTAGAACTTTATTCTATAACAGAAAAATTAGATTTATTATTAAGGGCCAGGCCGATAGTACCTCCTTCACCACCCTCCCTATGAATTATTATGTTAATGAGGCGGTTTCCAAGAACAGTTTTCTCTTATCCTAGGGAGGCCTTCATACATAATCCACAGTCAAATTTCACTGTAAGTAGTTTATTTCGACTAAATAATTTAACATAGGAAATATTTAATAGTGATTATTTATGAAGTTTTGTGAATTGCCAGAACTGCAATAATGCAATTGTGGGAACAGAAAGCGAATGCCCCAACTGCGGCACAACTCTGAAGCCCTCGTTTTCAAGCAGGGTTAGTTCCGGGGTTGACAAAGCAATTGGCCCCGAAGGAGTTGCTCCCCTTGATGCCAGATTCACTAAAGTCCAAAACAAAGTGGGCCTAGTTGTGATCTCTATTATCCTGGCAATGGAAATAGGCCTGTTCACCTTCGGTATAATGCATGGCGTTCCATTTTACATTCCATTTATCTTCATTCTTCCGACACTGGGAATTATGGGTCTGACCCTGAGGGCAAACCGGAAAATTAGCCAGATAGATTTCAAGAACCCGGAGCAGAATTATGTTAAAGAGCTGGATAAATCGTTCTACAATGCAAAGGTTAGTGCTAAACCTG
This sequence comes from Thermoplasmata archaeon, assembly GCA_021818675.1. Classification (GTDB taxonomy): domain Archaea; phylum Thermoplasmatota; class Thermoplasmata; order Thermoplasmatales; family Thermoplasmataceae. Next base: position 8,027 of record JAKATR010000044.1, read on the forward strand.
GCACGAATTTGTTTGGAGAGGAAAAAATCCAGCTTGACCCTGGAGAGTCGATTATAACCTACCTCTCCCCAATTTACAGGTTTCAGGCAAATTACACCGGACCAAGTATGGTCTCTGTTGAGAGATTTACTGAAAACGTCATTGCATTAACGGACCGCAGAGTACTGTTTTTCACGGTATCACTCCCGGGACAGGGAATGTTGATTAACGGAGTCTCTCAGGATTTTTTGAACGATGAACTGAAGCGAAATACTATTAAGGGAACGGTTTCAGAACGGATTAAAGAACTAGAGGCAGGCAATTCAATTGATCATTTTCCCAACGATTTCTGGATAGACAGGTCTTCACTTTCACAGGTGATGTACCTGAAAGGGGTGGGCCCAGTCAAGCACATATATGCAGGAGCTGTGGGCTTCAGGCCAACAGGGGGGAAGAAACTGAAATACCAGGTTGTAGATGCAACCAATTTTGATGACTTAGTGAGAGAGCTCGGAGCAGTGAAAAAGCTTGCGTTCTGATAGATTTCACTGGCTCCTGGTATTCATAGGTGGACAGTCAGGTCTGGTACAACACTTATGGCCGGTTTCTTTTCCGGGCGCAAAAATAATCAAACAATATTTAAACCGTTATTTTCTAGGCTTGGACGTCAATTAAGGAAATTCATCAACCATCTTTGTCTTCACATCAACAAAGAAAACTCTGATTTGTAACAGATGGATAGGCTTGGTTATTCTTTCTATTAGTTCGCGGTGTTTTCTATCACCAGGCAAAGCAATTCCTCCTCCAAACCCTTGAGTAATAAATGTACAGGCTGTATAGAGTGCTTTTGAAACATGGTCTATTTTCTGGTTTGAGGTAAATTCCTTATCATACCTGTTACTATTTGGGTCTGACGAGCTTTGCCCCTTTGCTTCTATTTTTAGAGTTTCTCCAGAATCGAGTTTAACTGTTATGTCTGCCCCTTTTTCCTTTGTGCTACTTACCGCCTTTATGTCTCTGCAACTTTCTTTCTCTTGCAGGTAGTCTATCACTGCATCTATAACGTCCATTTCTCCTAGCATGGAACTTTAACAACCAAGAACCTATTTGTTATTTTCTACGTTGTGATGTTTAGGGATATCGCCTTTTATTTTGGCTAACTCCCATACCAATTAAATAATGATATAGTTCATTGCATTGTTTACAAGTCCCACTATGCTTTATGAAATCAATAGGGGTCTCCATCACAACTTCCGTTGAGATACACTTCAAATTAATTCTAGGGGTCAAATCAACCAATGTCATAAAGACAACAACGCTTAAAACTTTCTATCTGCCAGCAATTGGACAATGTGATTAGTAATCTCAACTGAAATTCACTTTAAATAGTGTATTACCCGTATTACCTGTAATACAAGAATTTCTTTCAAGCTAGTCTATTCCTAAGTTCTTCTACATTCAAAATTAAGAGATGGATACTTTCCACACATCTTACAAAAATCGAGTACCAATAATGCTCATAAAAATAAACAGGGATTAAGCGGGTCCGGGGGGGTTTGGACCCCCGACCTATGGATTAAGAGTCCATCGCTCTACCTAGCTAAGCTACGGACCCAGTTGATGGAAATATTCCCGTATAATTTATATTTTCTTA
>JAKATR010000073.1 GCA_021818675.1 Thermoplasmata archaeon
GAGATTACCATTGCAGTTGTTGGCAAGTATACAGAGCTCCATGATGCCTACTTCTCCCACAAGGAAGCTTTCACTCATGTTACGGGCGAAACAGGAATAAAGACAAATCTCAGATGGATAGATTCAGACACCCTTTCTGCAGACAGATCACCGCTTACAGGAGTCGATGGTATTCTCATACCCGGAGGATTTGGCTACAGAGGTGTAGAAGGTAAAATAATTGCCACAAGGAAAGCCAGAGAAGAAAGGATTCCTTTCCTGGGAATCTGCCTTGGATTCCAGATTTCAGTAATTGAATATGCCAGAGACGTCTTGAACCTTGTTAAGGCAAACAGCTCAGAGTTTGATTCCTCCACGCCTGATCCAGTAATCGATATACTTCCCGAACAGAAGGACGTAAAAGACATGGGCGGAACAATGAGACTTGGAGCTAAGCGGGTCAGGGTATTGGACAATACTCTGGCTATGAGTTTATACAAAACTCCAGAGATATATGAGCGGCACAGACACAGATATGAGGTAAATCCGCTCTATATAGAGAGGCTTCAGGATGCAGGAATGGTTTTTTCAGGTGTTGATGATGAGGGCACAAGGATGGAAATCGCCGAACTGAAAGATAGGGATAATTTTATTGCCTCTCAATACCACAGTGAATTCAAGTCAAGACCTCTCAATCCTTCGAAGCTCCACATGCACCTCGTAAAGAAAGCTCTGGAATATAAGGAAAGCCGCAAGGAAGAATTAATCAGAGCCGGGAGCTGATATTGACGTCCATTGAATACAATGAATATATCTCCATAATGAAGGAAAAAGTTGAACAGTGTTATACCATAGCAGAACAGTGCAGAAGTAAAGGCTTTGACGTAAAGGACGTTGTTGAAATTCCTCTGGCTGCTGATATGGCCGAGAGGGTAGAAGAACTTCTGTCCATTAAGGGAATAGCTCAGGATATAAGGGACCTGTCAGGACAGATGAGCAGGGAAGAGGTTTCCCTTGAAATGTCAAGAAGAGTGGTCAAAAGGTATCTTCAGGAAGGGAGAGAAATTGCTTTGGAGAAAGCCGTAAGAACTGGTCTTGCCATCCTGACAGAGGGTATTCTTGTTGCCCCACTGGAAGGTATCACCGGACTTAAGATTCTGAATAACAGAGATGGAAGTGAATATGTCTCTGTTACTTATGCAGGACCAATCAGAGGAGCCGGAGGAACCGCTCAGGCTCTCAGTGTACTCATAGCAGATATTGTCAGGAGGGATCTTGGCATTTCCAAATACATCCCCTATGATGATGAAGTCGAAAGGTATATTGAAGAGATTCAGAGTTACAACAGGGTAAAACACCTGCAGTATTTGCCGACACCAGATGAAATAAAAACGGTTGTGAAAAATTGCCCGGTGTGCATTGATGGTGACGGTAGCGAACAGGAAGAGGTTTCAGGTCACAGGGATATGGAAAGAGTTTCCACAAACCGTATAAGGGGGGGTATGTGTCTGGTTATCTGCGAAGGAATCATCCAGAAATCCAAGAAGATCCTTAAGCATACGGATAAGCTCAAAATACATGAATGGAGTTTTTTAAACGATATTGGAAAAACAAAGGTAGATAGTGAAGATTCAAAATCAAGTAAATTTCTGCACGATATTGTAGCAGGAAGGCCCGTTTTCTCACACCCTGGAGCACCTGGCGGTTTTCGTTTGAGGTATGGAAGATCAAGAGTATCCGGGCTAGCTGCTGCATCCATCCACCCCGCATCAATGGAAATAGTGGAAGAATTTATTGCCACTGGCTGTCAGCTAAAGGTTGAGCTTCCCGGAAAGGCTGCTGCAATAACACCATGCGATACCATTGAGGGGCCCATGATTCTCACCAAATCAGGGAAACACCTGAGGCTTAAAACCAGAGCACAGGCCAGGGAATTGCTTCATGACGTTGAACGAATAACTGATATGGGAGAGATTCTATTTTCCTATGGGGATTTTCTGGAAAACAACAGGAATCTGGAACAGTCTTCGTTTTCTGTTGAATGGTGGAATCACCTTGCGAAGAAAGAGGGAGTGCCGGAAGAATTGTTGAACCCTCCAAATGCCGCTGCTGCTTTTCGGATATCTAAAGAATTCAAGGTTCCGCTTCATCCAAATTTCAACCTTTTCTGGCATGATCTCAGCAGTGAAGAGATCTTGAGACTGAGAGAGATAATCAAACAGGCAAAAACCACTGGAACCTTCCCCCCCGTGGTTGAAATGAATGATGAAATTTTTGAAATACTCGTAAAGCTGGGGTGTGAGTTTTCATATGCAGGCAAAAATATCATGATAGGGGACTATGGAATACTCTCTGAAACGTTTGCTCTGGAGGAGGATTTGCCGGAGACTTTCAGGGAAATTAATGAACCGTTGAAACTCATCAGTATGATTGCAGGGGTTGAGATTAAGGCAAGGGCCCCAACAAGAATAGGAGCGCGTATGGGAAGACCAGAAAAGGCGGGAGACAGGAAGATGAAACCCAAGGTTCATATGCTGTTTCCTTTGGAAAATCTGGGAGATGCCAGAAGGCTTCTAAGTAATGCAATTAAGAACAGCTCAGGACAATATGAAGCCGAATTTCTTGCCAGAAGATGTCCTGCCTGTGGATCAGAATCCCCAGCCCCAATATGCCCTGTTTGCGGAAAACATACTGAGGAAAGTGCAACAAAAAAGGGATCGGTTGACATACAGATTCTCCTGAATTCCGCCATGAAGAGACTTTCCCTTGATGAGGAAAAGTTGCCGCAGGTAAAAGGTGTCAAGAAGCTGATGTCAAGGAGAAGAGTGGCTGAACCCCTTGAAAAGGGTATCCTCAGAGCTATTCACGATGTTTCGGTAAACAAGGACGGTACCTGCAGATATGATATGACTGATATTCCACTTACACATTTCCGAATGGATGAAATTCAGCTTCCAGCCAATAAGGCAAAGGAGCTTGGGTATGACGAAAAGATGAATGAAATTTTCCCCCAGGATGTTATTATACCATGGGATTGCGGTGAATATCTCCTTAAGGTTTCAAAGTACGTTGATGATCTTCTTGTAAAATACTATGGCATGCCCGCGTTTTATAAATGCAGTGATCCTGAAGATCTTATTGGGCAGATTGTTATTGGACTTGCCCCTCATACCTCTGGGGGAATTGCGGGCAGAATTATAGGATTTACAAGTGCAGGGGGTTGCTACGCGCATCCATTCTTTCATGCTGCCAAGAGAAGAAACTGTGATGGGGATGAGGACAGCGTTATGCTTCTTATGGATGGTCTCCTTAATTTTTCAAGAGAATTTCTACCATCAACCACAGGGGGATTGATGGATGCTCCTCTGGTTATGACCATGGAGTTAAGATATGACGAAGTTGACAAAGAGGCACTGAATCTTGATACGCTGAGCGAATACCCTCTTGAATTCTATAATGCAACAGAAGAAAGATTGAGTCCGGTAAAGCTGGAAGAACTCATGATGCCCATGAAAAATTTTGTGCAGAAGTATGGAACAATGAGGGGGATTTCTTTCACATTTGATACGGGAGATGTAAATGCCGGTGTAGAGGAGTCTGCGTATAAGACACTTGGTACAATGGAGGAGAAGATAGATAAGCAGCTTGATCTGGCCAGAAAGATAAGGGCCGTTAACGCTGATGATGTTGCGAACAGACTCATAAATTCACATTTTCTTCCAGATATGTATGGGAATCTCCGTGGATTTTTTACACAGGAATTCAGGTGCACTTCCTGCAATGCAAAATACAGGAGAGTGCCCCTTAATGGTAAATGCAGAAATTGTGGAAAAGATGGCCTTGTCCTTACAGTTCATAAAGGAGGAGTGGTAAAGTATATGGAGGTCACCAAAAAGATAAGTGAGAATTTTAACCTTGAACCTTACCTCAGGATGAGAATAGAAAACCTGTTCAGAACCATTGAAAATTCATTCAAGGAAAAGGAGCAAAGTACCAATACCCTTGAGGAATATCAGGCGGTGACTCCATGAAGGGATCCCTTTTTATAACAGGTCCAGCGGGAACTGGCAAATCAACACTTGCAGGATCATTGAAAGAATGGATGCAGAAACAGGAAATTGATTCCATAATAGTCAATCTGGATCCAGGTGCTGAATATATTCCATATGAAGCGGATATAGACATACGGGAATGGATATCCATATCTCAGATAATGAGCGAATTCAATCTTGGTCCAAACGGGGCACAGATTGTCGCTTCTGATATGATACTGGAAAATCTCGATGCACTTCGGGATGCTCTGGGAGCCTATGAAGACTATTATGTAATCTTTGACACGCCCGGACAGATAGAATTATTCAGTTTCAGACCATCTTCGTCCATAATGGTAGATGCTCTTTCAGGAAATCAGGCCATGATTGCCTTTGTGGCAGATTCCATCATAAGCTCCACCCCTTCCGGATTTATTTCCCAGAAGCTCCTTTATGGATCCATAATGTCAAGATTTCTCAAGCCTGCAATGTTTGTTCTGAATAAATGTGATCTCATATCAGAGGAAGATATTAAGAAAATAGAGTCATGGGAGTCTTCAACTGACGCTCTTAATGAAGATTTTATGAATGAAAGGGAAGATTCGAATAAGCAATATTTCGTTTCCATCATATCTGCTTTCCGCGAAAGCGGATTGATGACCAAAATTCATAAGGTTTCTTCCAAGGAGATGTCTGGTCTGGAAGATGTTTACGCTGATATGTCCCTCTTTTTCTCAGGCGGAGAGGACTATGATACCTTATATAAAGATGATTGAAACCTTAGAATTCTCTATCTTTTTGTCTATTAGAAATCCTGTTAAATAAATAATCTTTAACAAAAGGTTAAAAACGCATAATGCTTGAAGGTTTAATGCCTTCAACTTCCAGATGCATCATTTGTAGAATGCCAATTTTTAGAGGTCTTTACTGCTCAGATTGCCAGAATGAGCTTGGAAGAACCAGAACGGCTGACGAACCTCCCCTTGATCAGTGGCTGGAACAAAAGAGAGTGAGGAAGTCCTCAGAAGATAAAACAGATACAACCATAGAAGATTTTTTTCAGATTGCATAGACTCATAATTCTGAGCCCATTGATTTGCGATTAAAATTTCTTAACAATTGAGTGAGTAATTTTATTCGTTTTTCATTATCCTGAAATTGTGGCTTGGATTAGTTTATTTATTTTATTGTTAATAAAATCAAATAATTTTTAAACCATTGCCCGATCTAGGTCTGGTGAAACAATGACAGAAAAATGGGAGAAAAAATCAACACTGAAACCAAAAGGGCTCGATGGAATATCAGATCAGCAGATAGAATATCACTTTGAGACCCACTACAATGGATATGTTACGAAACTGAATGAAATCTGGGAAAAGATGCAGACGGTTGACAGATCAAAAGCCAACCAGAACTACAGTGAGTTCAGGGAATTAAAGTTGGAAGAGACCTTCAATTATGATGGCTCGCTCCTTCATGAGCTCTATTTCGGAAATCTTCACAGTGGAAGTTCTTCCGCTCCTGAAAGCTTTAAAAGTGCAGTAGCAAAGGATTTTGGATCCTATGAGAAGTGGCTTGAAGATTTCAAAGCAACAGGAATAGCATTCAGAGGGTGGTCATTGCTTGTTTTTGACCTTAATACTGGAAAGCTGAGAAACATAGGTGCCGATGTTCACAACACCAATGGTATATGGAATGCTATTGTCATCCTTTCACTTGATGTCTATGAGCATGCATACTATACAGACTACGGACCTAAGAGAGCTCCATACCTTGATGCATTCATGAAGAATGTAAATTGGTCAGAAGTTGAGAAGAGACTTCAGAAGGCTCACAAAGCATACGAAGTATTCAAATAATCCATCTGGGAGGGTTTTCCCTCCAGTTATTTATAATTCAATGTAAATTATCGTTCCTGAAATCTTTAATTGAACTTTGTTTCATTTTTGTTTATGACCCCTCAAAAAGCTAATTAAGCCGGGCATATTTGGAAAAAATAAGGTTCGCCATGCAAAAGAAAGACTATCCCAAGATCAGTGAAATTTTACCCATTGTTAAATCATATTTATCCTCAGAAATTTCTGAGATAGTCCAGCAAAGAGTCAAAGAGTTTGAATCCTTAAGGAATTCCTCTGAGGAAATTCTTTATTCTGAGCTTTGTTTTTGCATTCTTGCTGCAAATACTTCAGCTGAACTTGGTCTTAGAACTCAAACCATGGTTGGTCCAAAAAATTTTTTGACCATGGAAAGAGATGAATTAAGGAATCTTCTAAAATCAATTCATTACCGCTTCTATAATGTGAGGAGTAGGTTTATAACAGAAAACAGATGGGTTGCAGAAAGGCTCCCATCACTTGTGAGAAATGAAAAACCCTGGGAACTTAGGGAATTTCTTGTTGAGAATCTCAAAGGAATAGGCTATAAAGAGGCTTCACACTTCATGAGGAATGTCGGAATCTTTGATTTTGCCATACTTGACAAACATATTTTGAGGATGCTCTCTGAAGAGTCAGAGCCGAAGAAGATCACTTCACCTTCCAGATATTATGAATATGAAAGGGAGTTGATTGAAAAATGCAGTGAATTTTCACTTAAGCCAGGCATCCTTGATCTCTATTTATGGTATATTGCAACCGGAAAAATTATAAAATAGTTATTTGGAGATTAATCTCCTCATAACAAACTGCAGAATTCCACCATTTCCAAAATATTTGCATTCAATTTCGGTATCAAGCCTTGAGATTAGTTCTTCTGAACTCTCCTTTCCGTTTTTGTCTGTAAAGGTTAATTTTGCCTTTGATGATGGTTTAGCGATATTATCCACAAGTATGTTAACGGGCTTTGAAGGATCAATATTCAGAGATTTGAAATTTCTGCCTTTTAAAAATTGCAGTGGAAGTACTCCCATTCCCACCAGATTGCTTCTGTGGATTCTTTCATAGCTCTCCGCGACAACAGCCTTAACGCCCAGCAGATATGGTCCCTTTGCAGCCCAGTCTCTGGATGAGCCTGTTCCATATTCTTTCCCGGCAATCACTATGCTTCCCAGATTCCTCCTGGAGTATTGTTCAGAGGCATCAAACAGCCATGTGACTTCCCCCGAGGGAAAGAGTTTAGTATAGGGGCCCTGCTTGTCCACCAGCAGATTCTGGATCCTGTTATTTCCAAAGGTGCCTCTCATCATCACTTCATGATTACCACGCCTCGATCCGAACGAATTGAAATCTTCATAGGTTACCCCATGAGCAATGAGATATTTTCCTGCAGGGCTATCCTTTGAGATGTTTCCGGCTGGAGAAATGTGATCGGTGGTAACAGAATCTCCAAGTACAGCCAGCACAGAGAGATTGCTGAATTGTCCTGAAACCATTTTCTCTTCCCTGGCGAAATTCTGGAAAAACGGAGGATTTCTAATATATGTGCTGTTTTCTTCCCATTTGTATATGTCCCCGGATGGTGCCTTCAGTTTATTCCACATTTCGCTGAAGTTTCCAAGATTGTTATAGTTGGATTCATACATTGATTCTGTGATCTTTTTATTTATAATCTCAGTTATTTCAGTTTCAGAGGGCCATATATCCCTGAGATAAACAGGTTTTCCATCCTTAGAAATGCCAATTGGCTCCTTTTCCATATCAATTATGATCTTTCCTGCAAGTGCAAATGCTACCACAAGGGGCGGTGACATCAGGTAGTTTGCCTTAACGCTTTTGTGAATCCTTGCCTCAAAATTCCTGTTCCCTGACAGCACCGCAACTGTTGAGAGATTCTCAGAATCGATGGCGTTCTCTATAACTTCCGGGAGCGGCCCCGAATTTCCTATGCACGTTGTGCATCCGTATCCAACAAGATAGAATCCCAGTTCATCCAGATATTTTTGAAGGCCGCTTTGTTCCAGATAAGATGTAACTACCCTTGATCCTGGAGCAAGGCTTGTTTTAACCTTTGGAGAGACCTTTAAACCTTTTTCAACGGCCTTCTTAGCCAGAAGCCCGGCACCTACCATAACTCTTGGATTGCTTGTGTTTGTGCAGCTGGTAATTGCAGCGATTACAACGTCACCTTCAGAGAGTGTTTCCTCTCTCCCGGATATCCTTATTTTTTCGTTTTTCAGGCTCACCTGAACAGTTTGACCTTTTCCAGACTTTCTGGATCCGGATTCCTCCATAAATTTCAGAAAGCTTCTCCCTGCATCCTTAAGTTGAACTTTCTGCTGGGGAAGTTTTGGTCCGGCGATCACAGGAACAATGCTTTCCAGATCTATGTCAATAATTTCGCTGTATTCCGCTCCGCCTGTATACCCGAAGAGCCCTTGTGCCTCAAAATACTTCTTTACCAGAGCAATTTGATCTTCCGATCTCCCGGTTATCCTCAAATAGGAAAGCGTTTCATTGTCAATGGGAAACAGAGCCATGGTGGCACCGTATTCAGGACACATATTGGATACTGTTGCCCTGTCAGGTAGGGAAAGATTCTTAATGCCATTACCAAAGAATTCAACGAATTTTCCCACAACATTAGCCTTCCTTAGAATTTCGGTTACAGTAAGAACCAGATCGGTAGCGGTTATGCCCGATCGAAGAGATCCATGAATGTTTACTCCAACAACACGTGGTGTTTGGAACGTAACAGGCTGCCCCAGCATGGCTGCCTCTGCCTCTATGCCGCCAACTCCCCAGCCAGTAACGCCTAGACCATTGACCATGGTCGTGTGCGAATCTGTTCCAACCAGAGAATCAAAATATGCAAATTCTTCATTTCCCTCTTTTTTTGTATACACGAGTTTTGCAAGATATTCAAGATTGACCTGATGCACTATTCCTGTTGATGGGGGAACTATCCTCAGATTCTTCATGCTTCCCTGTGCCCACTTCAGGAACTGATACCTTTCGCCATTCTTTCGAAATTCTTCCTCAACGTTTTTCTGGAACGATTTCTCATCTCCGAAGTAATTAACCTGAACTGAATGATCTATTACCAGATCCACCGGAACTTCCGGCTCTATTAGATTTGGATCCTTGCCCAGCCTAACCACTGTATCCCTCATTGAAGCGAGATCAACAATAGCCGGGATTCCTGTGAAATCCTGCATTAGAACCCTTGATACAGTAAAGGGTATTTCCGTATCTGCCGGCTCCTTTGCATTCCACTCAAGAATATTTTCAATATCTTTATCATTGGCAAGACCTTTCCTTGAATTCCTGATTACAGATTCCAGAACAATTCTCAGTGAAAAGGGGAGCCTTGATATGTTATGATCCTTTGATTGCAGATCGGGTATTGAAAAATATTTGAATTTTTTACCATTCACTTCCATTTCCTTAACAATAGCATATTTTGACATATCAGGTAATTTTGTCAGAGTAGAAATAATCTTTTAAATCTACTTGTTTCTATCTTATAATTATAAATTGTTTCAGTCTTGCCAGTTGAAAACTTTTGATTTTACAGACCCCGGATAGACACCCTTCTAATTTAATTGATCATTACCGGAAAGAAAACAGTTAAACTTAAGCATGATTTTGAATTGGTATACCATGACTCAGAAAATAAGGGATGTTGAAATCTTTGAAATTGGTGATCTCTCAAATGAAATATCTTCTCCATGGAGTTCAAC
>JAKATR010000031.1 GCA_021818675.1 Thermoplasmata archaeon
GCAATATCCCTGGGAAGGAAATCGAAGAAGTCTGTATTACATATGGTAAATTCATTTGAATCCACAAGTTTGTTCTTTACCCGATCCAGCAGGCTGTTCACATGATCTTTGGATTCAATAGATGTTTTTTTGCAATTCCAGAATGGTATAAATGCCTCCTTTGAAATCATGAGATTCTTTTGAAGATCTTCAGGATTTCCTGAGATTATGCCCTTGAAGTAATGTTCTTTATTCATGCTCTTCCCTGCAATATTTGACTCAGGAGTAACCACAATAAAATTTGATGAATCGCCCAAAGAAGCAATGTCGCTTAAGAGTATATCGTCCAGATTATAATGTTCATAAAATACAGTTGTTTTTGGTCTGACCGAATCAAGAAGCGATCTGTATGCAGACAGAAGGTTTTTTTTCGTGTCTTGTTTTACGTTCTCTGCATCTGTCAGCAAACATTTGGGTGAAGGCAGAAAGAAGTTTTCAATTTTATCCCCCTCAGGCAAATATACCGGGGTTGCAAAATCATCTCCATGAGCCCCCAGAGGATCATGGACATATTCTATTGTTCCAACAATTTTTGGCTTTCTATAGAATGTATTTGTTTCCTTGTATCTGTGAAGTTCTCCCTGCTCCATGCCGGTAAATAATGAAAAAAGAGGTCGGTATATGTCATGCCAGTTGAAGAGCGGATCACCGGCGATTCTCACGTTGTTTTTATGGGCAAAATCATAAAATTTTCGCTTTTCTTCCGCAACAATATTCCTGATGCTTCCCGCAAGTTTTCCTCTTTCATGCCGTCCAATGCTTACCCTGAGATTCTCACTTCGCGGATATATTCCAAATATAGCTTTATTATATTTCATCTTTCTAAACACTCTCCAGTATGGTCTTTGCCAGATCGGTTCTTCCCATTGGCATAATGTGAATTCCACTGACTGTATCTTTAATATCATCAAATATTTCCAGAATAATCCTAGAGGACTCATTCTGTATATTATCAGAATTATCAAGACGTTTTTCAACAGTTTCTGAAAACCTGATACCCATCCTTTTCATTATATCTATCTGCGGTTTCTTCTTCAATGGGATGAATCCTGCCACAATTTTATGCTGCTGTTCCCTAATCCACTGAACCTTCATGGATTCCACATCAAAGATTGCCTGCGTGATAAAAAAGTCTGCGCCCGCTTCCTGTTTCCTTATGATATTCTGAATTTCGTTCTCCCTTTGAGGGTTGGCCGCAGCACCCACGTTCATCTCAATGCTTCCCGAGGATCCGTTAAATTCCAGTCTGGATTCTTTCAGAGTTCGTATGGTGCCGACAACATCAAGTTCCCTGACCTCTCTGGCATTTTGTCCCTGAGCAATGGGGTCGCCATAAACAACAAAGAAATTTCTAATTCCAAGTTTCAATGCACTCATTCCCTGCGATTTAAGATGCAGCGAATTTTTATCACGTGGTGTAAGGTGAGGAATTCCAATGAAATCCATTTTCTCGGACAATGCATATAGAGAAAGAATGGGATCAATTCCGGGATTGCCCAGTGGGTTTTCTGGTACAGTGACCACATCCACTAGCCCCGAAACCTTGTCTGCAACCTTTTCCATGTCACCGTTGCCCAGATGCTTTCCGGGAACAAATTCAATGGAACGTACGAATTTCCTCTGGTTCAGGGTTTCCCTTAGCAATACCACATCAATTGATTACTTTTCCAATTTAATAGTTTATTCACATTTTATTATTGTCAGTAATATTTTTTCTATGAGTGCCACATTTTTATATTCGCGAAATCATGGAGATTCATGAATGAAGGAATGGTGGATGTGCAGTGGCTCAAGGATCATCTTAATGATGAAAGTCTGGTGATCTTTGATTGCAGATTCCGGCTCTCTGACCCTAAAGCCGGGCGATCTTTTTATGATCAGGGGCATATTCCTGGCGCGTATTTTCTTGATCTGGAGGAACATCTGTCAGGGGAGAAAGGATCTCATGGTGGAAGGCACCCACTTCCAGATGAGAGAGATTTTATAGATTTGTTAAGAAAAAGCAATGTCCATAGAGAATCAATGGTAGTAGCCTATGATGATCAGATGGCCGGTTCAGCACGATTATGGTTCCTTCTGAAATATATTGGACATGAGAATGTTTCCATCCTGGATGGCGGTATTCAGGAATGGGTAAAGGCAGGATTCCAGCTTTCCATGGAGATTCCAAAGCCGGGACATGGAGATATAATTCCTGAAATTAATAAGAATATCATTGCAAGTCTTTCCGATGTAAAGAATCTGGGAAACAGAAAGCTAATAGACTGCAGGGAAAGAAATAGATTCAGAGGGATAGAAGAGCCAATTGACAGAAAAGCCGGGCATATTCCGGATGCAATAAATATACCCTATCTGGAGCTAATAAACAATAATCATTACATAGAGGATTCAAAGATTAGAAATATATTCAAAGGCATACCTGAAGGCTCAATTGTATATTGCGGTTCCGGGGTAACATCATGTGTTAATCTTTTCGCAATGGATAGAATAGGGCTTAATCCCAGAGTTTACGTTGGCAGCTGGAGTGACTGGATATCCTATGATGACAATGAAATAGCAAAGGAATGAAGTCTGGGATGTTTGTTCATGCAAATAATCCTGGCCCTACCCTTATTAGGGATTGTTATTCTTTTTTTTCAAAAGTTTTATCTTTTCCCGAAGAGAATCAGCCATAGCTGAGATTTCGTTGCCTCCCTTTGCCTGCAATATGAAACCATTTTCATCGTTCTGTTTTATGCCAAAGAGCTCCATAACCCTGGTCAGAAGATCGTATTCAGATATGGTATCAGGTATAGCATTTATTTGGTCCCTGATTTCCAGTTCTTTCTTCATAACAATTGCGTTTCTGGACAGTTTATTGATCACTTCTGCACCCGCTGGTTTCATTTTAGTTTCTCCTTCTATGAGAAATATTGCGAAGGCATCAAATCTGAATTTCTGCAAAACCAGATTTTCCATTATTTCGTCTGTTATTGATCCTGTGTTAATGCATGCCACTATAATGTGAATTCCCTCACTTATGATAATAGACATGTTATTGATACCAGCCACAGCATTTTGATTTATCTTTTTTGAAATAGCCCCGCTCTTTCGGAACAGATAATTTATACGATCAAGCAGCTGGGAACTTCTCTCTGTGCTTCCTAAATTGTCATTGAATAACTTCTCTTTTAAAGGCTGAACTGCAGTTTGTTGAACAGTGTCTGTGGCAATCTTCTGCCCGCACACCTGGCAGAAAATTGAACCCTCAGGCATTTTGGACCCACAATGGCTGCACTGCATTTATCTCATCTGACTATCTTATGGATAAATAATTAGTTTTGCAAACGTACTTTGCAAGAAGAGCCCGCAGATTCTCATAACAAATGGCAGAATTCAAAAAAAATTCAATGCGGGCAATATATCCTGGATCTAAATATCAATTTTAACCATTTTAAGGAAATAATCAGGTACCTTTAAATAAACGAAAAATGCCAGCTCAAATGAATGAACCGGAAATGATATTCAAACCTATGGCAACAATGAAAACTATGAGAAATATTTTGATGTTCCAGCCGAAAACCTTTGAGCCGTCAATGGGCGGTATTGGGATCATGTTGAACAGACCCAACCACAAATTTATCCGGTAAATATTAATCATGAAAAATCCGAAAAGACTGACTGAACTGAATCCACCCAGCATATAAGCACCGTAGACAGAGGTTCCAATGATCAGATTTGTTGCAGGTCCGGCAAGTGCTGACTTTCCTATTTTTGATTTATCAGTGATGCCTGTAAACTGTACTGCACCTGCAGTTGCAAAGAGTGAGCCAAGGAGAGATGATATTATAATTAATAGCAAACCCGTATTCCATTTCTTAAAAAAAGCGATAGCCCCGAGTCGTATGGATATGAATCTGTGAGCACCTTCATGTGCCGAAAATGCCAGAACTATTGAAAAAAGACTCACCAGCATAACAAGTGGCAAGGAGCTCAGCGGAAATCTTGAGTCAATGTATATTGATATTACATATCCTGAGAATAGAACCAGAATAGCTATTAAGAAGTCCTTAACTTCGCGATCCAGCAAAATTCCATGCTGATTTGCCATAGGTCACGGCTCTCCAGGGTATCTTCCCCGAACCACTGGTACAATGATGATTGTAATTAAAAGAATCAGAACTAAGGGTAAAATAAAATTCTCGCTTTCAACCAATGAAAGAAAACCGGCGGGCGCTATGGACTCTGGCCCCGGGGGAAGAGTAAGGCTCACATTAAGCTGGTAAGTATGGTTATATTCCCCGCTCATATTATAAGAAACACTTTTCAAATAAGTATAATATGACGGATTCTTAAAATTATACAAATCAAAGCTTATGGAATATGTTCCGTTGAACAGGTAACTGACAATGATGTTATTTGAAGTGGACTCAGTTACATTAATGGGAAAATAATTTGATAAGCTTCCGGACAATTGGATTACAACACCCCAATCCACATGAGAAAGACCCGTTTCATGTATTATAAGCTTATAATAGGTTACATTTACATTCGAAAACATATATAAATTACTTCCATTGATGATAAACTTTCCTGAATCGTTAGTGATATTGAATATGTTGTATGGATAATTAAGAGTGTAAGAATAAGTTCCATTCTGAAGTTGAATAGCAATTTCAGAAGAATATGAGTTATAAATCTGGCTAAAAGAACCGGTAATACTATTTATATTAAGGCCCCATGGCATTTGTCCCCCCGGAAATAGTTGCCCCGGATGTGTACTGTTATGGTATAACTCATAGATTATATTATAATATAAAATAAAGTTGACCGCATAAAAATTTACGGTGATGTTGAGATTACCGCCATTAACCTTAAACGATGGAGAAAATTGTGCCTTCTCATTTTTATAGGAAGTTTCAACAGCATAGGAATATGTTCCGTTTTCCAGAGAAAATGTGAAATTTGAATTAGGTGCTATTGTGCCGGATCTAAGATTATCTGTGAGATTGACAAACCATACACCAGAAGAAAGATTACTCTCCGTAAATGTAACGTTAAACTTCACGATTTGAAATATTACACTAACATATAGGTTACTTGAATTTACTGTAAAATGCGGAATAAATTCTGCACGGAAGGTTTTGTTTGAGGTTTGAACTGTGTAATTATAGTTTCCATTAATCAGATGCAGAATTATCTTTAGACCGCTGCTGACATTTGCCGAGAGTTCCGTTGATAGATTGACATACCATTTCCCACTACCAAGGCCCGACTCCTGAAAAGTTACATTATAAGCTTTGTAAAAAGTTACGTTAATATTCACGTTCTTTCCTTTAACGATGAAATATTGAGTGTAGTTTGTGGAAAAATTCAGGTTTGAAGTATATACGTGAAACGCATAACTACCGTTCAATTCGTGGAAAGTTAGATTTGATCCTGTCCCGGTTTGTTCTGTCTTATTTAAAATAACTGTCCAAACCGACGAAGATGAAAGATTAACTTTAAGGAAATTAACCGTGAATAGTTCATGAAATTGTGCGTGAAAGGATTCATTGCTCCCATTGATGGTAAATGTTCCAATTTGGCCAATAAATGATCTGTTAGAGGAGGAGGCATTAAAAATATAAGTTCCATTGGTCAGATAAAATGAAATATTCTTGCCAAAAGCGCCTTCTTTAAACCATATGCCTGAAACATTTACACTCCACATACCATTGGAAAGATTTCTTTCAAAAAAGTTCGCGGTATAGTTAAAATCTGTAAAGTTAACATATTTTATAAATGGGAATCCATTGACCGTTATCTTGACTCCCGGAGAATGGAGAATTTTGTATGTTGTCCCTATGCTAAAATTATAAGTTCCATTAATGAGGGGTATTGTAATATTTTTTCCAGAAACTGCTGAATACGATCCTTCATTGCTTGTGTTCAGATACCATGTTGAATTTGCCACAAGACCCCTCTCTACAAATGTTATATTATATGGTTTCACAAATTTAACAGTCAATACATAATTGGAACCTGAAATAAGTGGTGTGTTGTTCAGGACAGGTATTTCTCCTTTTATGACAGTTCCAATACTGAAACTGTAATTTTTGCCAGCATAATTTGACGCCGTTATATACAGCTGGTTAACGGAAATGGAAAGATTGGGGCCGTTTAGTAAGTGGACATACCACTCCTGATTTGTAAGACCGATCTCACTAAAGATAAGAGTAAAGGTTTCTGGAACGAATTGAATATAATATGTCTCATTGGTTCCTGTTACGTTAATCCCATTGAAATCATAAAAAATTGAATATGATGGATTATCTTTCACATAGAATGAATAATGCCCGGTTGTCAGATCCAATGTTATGGATCTGGAGCTAGACTGAAACGATTGATTGTTAATATATATCCCCCATTGAACATTGGCAGCAATGCCCTCAGCTTTGAAAGTTATGGCTGATCTTGAAGAGTTTTCTGAATGATTCACCGCGAAATTATAAGGCATTACATAGTTTGGAGGCGTTCTTGAAACAGTAATCCATTTAATCTCAAAGTTGGTTGATCTGCCATTTATTCCAAAACTCATTGGATAATTTTCATTCATGCCGTTTAATGGTTGCGATGTGTTTCCAACAGCATAATTTAAAAATTCAAATGCGGAACTCTT
Organism: Thermoplasmata archaeon; assembly: GCA_021818675.1. Taxonomy (GTDB): domain Archaea; phylum Thermoplasmatota; class Thermoplasmata; order Thermoplasmatales; family Thermoplasmataceae. The sequence goes on from JAKATR010000031.1 coordinate 6,680, forward strand.
ATTGAGCGTTTCCACAGTATAAGTTCCGGGAGTCTTCTCATTGCTTACAAAACTTCCATAAACGCCCCCTGGAGGATTCCTCTCGCCTCCCGTATAATTCATCATATCCGGATAGGTTCTATCTGCAGCAAGCCTTATGTAAATCCCCTCTGTGGCATTATACCCTATTGGCACTGGTTGTTCAGTAGTATTTAAAAATCCGTAATTCTGAACGTCCCCACATGTTGAAACAAATTCATTAACCATGTAGCCTGGTGGAACTTGCGCCCTGCTGGCGAGATATCCACCCATAAAATAGAATTCTCCACCAATACCATTATTTTGCTGTATTCCTACAGATTGATTAAGTATCCACTGGCTTTGATTGATGATAGTACCAGAAAAGTTATAGTAATATGAAAACACATGGTATCCATCATCAAGTGCCCCATATGATAACGTAAGATATGGTGACTCTCCAGTCCATATACCATTCATTAACTCAACAGACGGATTTGAAAAGCCCATATATACAATGGAAGAAGACATTCCGTGGATACTGTTGTTTAATCTGAGCCAGTAAATTGTTGAATGACTTTGAGGAGTGTTTCCTGATTCCAGCCAGCTTGGTATTATCCCACCAGTGCTGTTGAAGAATTCCACATTAGTCAGGTTCCTGTTTTCAAAATTCGAATATAGAGAACTGTTTACCACAATATATTGGGTAAAGTTATTCAGAGTACCGGTTCCCTGATCATTGACAATGGCAATTGGAACATATGATACTATTCGCTCTGGAACCTTTAATGGATTTGACTGTGCATTTAGATAAAAATGAATGTGGAAGGTGGCGTTGGAATTAAAACTTCCAGATGAATTTGTTGATCCCGCACACTTAATATAACTCACATTATAGTCGTATTTGCTATTTCCAGGTCCTGTAAAAATGATAGTCCTGTTCGTAGATTCATGGTTAATACCGTTGATATTCACAGACCAGGTTCTTCCAAGCCCGATACCCAGGCCACTTTCATTAAAGTAGACATGTATTGTTCCGCCTGTTGAATCCTGAATCATGTCGTTTACCTTTCCGGGTTCCCTGAAGTTATAGATATTGAACCCTGATCCCGAGACCGCCTCAACAAAAATGAAAGTGACGACTATGAGAATTACCAATGATCGGTTTATGAAGGAATTATTTATCATGCGTTGCTCACCCGTGAATAGCCATAATCCTTGTTTGCACAATGAATGAGGGCGTTCTTCACATCCCTCATATCTTTGTAACGTTTGGATGGATCAATGTCAATGCACCTCATTATTATATAATTCAAAGGTTTCTTGACCATTTGATTTATTCCCTGCAAATCCTCTATTGGAAAGAGACTCACATCATTTAAGAGCATGTTTTTGTCGTTGTAGAATCTGCTGGTGTTAACCTTGCTCTCAATGAATACCTGCCTCTTTGCATAAAGCTTTGAGAGTCTGTAATCGTTCAAACATCCTGCCAGCATATAGTACATTACAAGACCAAATTCATAAACATCGTAAGTTTCATCTGTATCATAATTGTTCAAAAGAATTTCCGGGGGTGAATATAGAACAGAAAACTGTGAAAATACAGTATCCCCAAAACCCCTGACCTTTGCAGAACCAAAATCAACTATTTTTGGAATGAATAGATCCTTCCTTATGGCATTGGCAATATCTGCAGCCGAGTTTGAATACTTTGCAATATTCATTCCATTTTTACTTAAAAACATAATGTTGTCAGGTTTAATATCCCCATGAAGAACCTTCTGGTCATGAGCATCCTGTAGTCCCTGACTAACCCTCATACAGATTTCGAAGAACAGCTCCATCTCATCGTTAGTGGTATACTTAAATGGTAAATCAGACAGCTTTCCTCCAAGGAGAAGTTCCATCACTATTGACGGTGGATTCTCCTGATATTTGGCCATCTTTGTATTATCATCCGGATAGGTTTTTACAGAAACACCAATAATGTTTACCACATACTTCTTCCCATTCAACACCATTACATTCTGAAATTCTGTCAGGAATTTTCTGATAAATTCGTTATCAAAGGCTATTTTGGTGCCGTCTGATGAATACGGTTTAAGAATTTTCAAAGCAACATCGGGTTCGTTTGGTCTTGATCCGCGCATAACAAAGGCAAAGCCTGTGTCTTTGCTTATGATACTCTGCATGGTGTAGCCGGAAACATTTCGCCCCAGCCACATTTCAGGCACTCTTTTGGGAATGCTCAGAACAGCCTGTGTACTTGCACTGGATGAATAAGTTCCATTTGGAGTTCCAGTACTTCCCTGACCCGACGTTATTGGTTTTGAAGTTGAGGTTTTCATGAGATCATAACCTGGTAAAGCCCGATCTTTGATTATTATTGAAATAGCATCAGCAGAAGTAATAACTGCTGCGGACAAACCCAGACCAACAATGAACGGAATCTGAAACCTGTTAGAATCGTATCCTGCAAAGAATAAACCGAGCAATACGACGACCATGGAGAATCCCATGATTGTGCTTGATTTAGAACCTCTGAGAGTGATAATTCTTCCTATGAATATGACTACTGCCATTAAGATCAGAGCCTTTAAAAAGTCATAAAAGAAGGTTGTACCGGTGAATATGGAATAATTTGAGGAATTTAGAATAAATACATCGGGCAGAAAGTTGAAATAAGTCAGGATCAGATACGATAGAATTGTCACGGGTACCGCTGCAGCTATTTTCTGAATGGCGTAAGGTGAGTTCAGGCTCTTTACAAATTTAAGAAGTATAAAGAGAAGAGCTATTAAAATAAAAACAGATGCAAAAAAGTCTTCAAGAGGGATAAGGAAACCAAGACTATACCATGAGGTGCTGCCTGCAAACATAATTGTGCTGTTCAGGGCAATAGACGAAATTAATAAATTCTCCAGAACAACGAATTTTGCCAGGTCTCCT
>JAKATR010000043.1 GCA_021818675.1 Thermoplasmata archaeon
GGATTGACTCACGTTCAATTCGTGCTTCTGGTTTCCACAGTATGGCTGAATAACCATGGAGAGAATGCCACGCAGGTGGCTATTGGAAAATTTTCTCATGTGAATGTGATGATGACATCACAGGTCCTACGTTCACTTGAGAAAAAGAATCTGGTTTCGCGGTTAAAGAATTCAGGAGACACTAGGGCTCTTCTGATAACACCAACAGAAAAGGGGAGTATAATAGCGGATAAAGCTATAGCAATCGTTGAGGACGCCGATAGTGCTTTTTTCGGCATTTTAAAACATAATATGGATGAATTCACAGAAATGCTCAGAGAACTGATTTCTTCCAATTGATCAATTAAGACTACGTTGGAAGGATCAGATGATGGGTTGTCTGGAACCGGAGGAAAATTGGAGATGGCCAACAATGTAAAATGCATAAGAGGGAATCATACATACTAAATGGATCAGTCTTGATTTGCTTAATGTTTTAAGGAGTACTTTACGGAGTATAAGAATTCATTGTGTTAAATCCTAGAAACTTAAAGGTTTATAGAAACCTGCAAGGAATTATTATTTGGAGCAATATCAAACAAAGATAATCAATATGTAAATATTGTGATTATTAGTAATTTCCATACATATTTAAATACATTATATGTATGTTATTGTTATTCATGGATAGACACATATTAAATAAACTTAGGGAAAGAACCCTTAATCGAGGCCCTTTACGCAATCTACCAGAGAAGATACTTCAAGAATCGATCATAATTAATACCTGGGGTACTAATGCCATAGAAGGTAACACTCTTACACTGGAAGAAGTGACTACGGTGATAGAAAGTGGTATGACTGTTCCCAATCGCCCAGTAAGAGATCTGATGGAAACGCTCCAGCATAGATCTGCTTTGTCAGACGTTTTAAGTGGAAGAATAAGTGAAATTAACTTAGAAAACGCATTGGAATTACACAATATGATATTTCACGGAATCCTAACTGACGCAGGGCAATGGAGGAGAGTCAATGTCAGAATATCGGGTTCAAAATTTTCTCCACCAAGAGTTGAAAAGCTCATTTCACTGCTTCGAGAATGGGAGAAACATTATGTATCAATGGAGATGGAAAGAGAAGATATTTTCGTACAAGCTACTGAAATGCACTTTGGATTTGAATCCATCCATCCCTTTTCAGATGGAAATGGAAGAGTTGGAAGGTTGCTACTTAATATGCACTTCCTAAATCACAACTGGCCACTTATTCACATACTCCCTTACCACAGGAAATACTACCTGGATGCTCTTGAGTCTGCACACCATAAAGATATGAAGAAGCTATTGGGGTTTCTGGAAACAAATATGGCAGGTTCGCTTATTTTTGTTCTTAACATGGTAGGTTCTGAAGGAGATAAGTTAATGACATTGAAAGAGGCCAGAGAGGTCTCAGGTACAGATTACTCCACAAAATACCTTGCACTTAGAATCAAACAGGGTGAACTTCCCGGGATAAGATTAAACAGCAGGTGGATGACCAGTCAGGTAGCTATAGATCTTTATCGGGAAATAAAAGGAAGAGAGTAATACTCTCATATCAATGAATTCACTAATTGGAATTTCAAGGTTTGAATAGCCACATTATACGCACTATATTTCATTAAGGTACTGCGAGATTGCTCTATTATATTCGGGTAACAGGCCCTGATTTCCTGAGAGGATAAAATTGAGGGCAGTTTTGAGCGACTTCTTAAGTTCCCCTGATCTGAACAGGGCGATGCACAGGAATTCAAGGGCAGCAGGATCCCCTGTTTCTTCCATCACCCTGCCCAGTGTTTCAATAGCCTTTTCGTTATCCCCCGTTACACTGAGTGAACTTCCCAACTGAATTTCAGCTTGAGTTTTCATTTTTCCAGAAAGTCCCAATTCTATTGACCTTCGATATAGGGGAATTGCCTTTGTCTCTTTTCCCAAATAATCCAAAGCATTTGCATATTCAAACAAGTATGCAGCATTTGCCTGGAAAACTTCAAAATTTTCATCAAATATCCTTAACATCACATCCGGGTTATCCTGGTGTTTCCAGGCATCTTCTATTATTTTATTCAGATCGGTCATCTATCCCACGTGAGAATTCGAATAAAGATATTTTAAACCTTTTCAACTAATCCCACATCTTTATATCAAAATATGTTTGGGGTACAGATGCATAAAATTGTGGATAGCCTGGTAGTTGATCAAAGTCTTAAGTGAATACTTTACTTTGTTTCATAGACAGGGAATTTATACGTTGGCAATACCAATAATACTTTATTTTTACAAACTTTCGAGATACTCTGGGAAACTCTGAACACTCCCTTTCCATTGAAAAGTTTGTTAAAGGCAACAGTTGCCAATAAATATACCTTCAGGATAATTTAAATGATCTGTCTTCCTCTTTCGGGATAGATATCAGAGATATTCCGATCCAGCCCGTTTGATACCAAGCTTTTCATAGATGTGATCTGAGCTGAGTATTTCACCATCACACAATGAGGCATGAAATGAGTCAAACACTCCTGTGTTTTCGTGATCGATAAGGAGTGCAGCAGCCAAGGCATTTTGCTTACCAGCACCTATCAGCACTCAAGTTCTTTTTCAATATGTTTGAAATAATCTCTGCTTGGCTTGAGATAACCAACTAAACAACTGGACAGTATACCGGGAAATCTCATAGATCGAAATAAAGATGGATAGTATGGAGCGGTGGAGATTTTGAGAAAATAGGTCCACCTATTCATAAATTCTCTTGGAAACTGGCCCGTCAAGATGCTTAAGCTCGTTAGCAGCAGGGATGGACCAGGCATTCTTTAATTCCATTAAAGGACAAGTTCCTTTTTCATATGTTCATGTGTGACAAGTTTCCCGGATTAAACATCTGTTCTGGTTTGTTTAATTTCTGCCATTGTCTTTTCATTAAGCCTGATAAGATCCTCGATTATCAGTTCTATTACTTCTCCATACGTCTCTCCAGGGTGCAGTTTCATGGATTGCAATGTCCTCTTGAGTTCCTCCTTTTCTTGTATGGTTTAAATAGTCACAGTTATCTATAACGTTCGATACTGACATACTCCCACTGCTAAAGCTTGTGGGATTCTCGCTTTTGCACTTTTTTCGCCTTCATTTCTCACGATCTGGACGGTTTTGCAAGAACCAATTACCGAGTCTTAAGGTCGCTCCAATCCTGAACGTTGACTCTCTGGGGGTATCAGTGCTCCCCTTGCATGCATCCCTGTCTGCATGCAATCGGGACATGCCATTGATCCATTTCTCTGCTCGAACTGCGATCCGGTGGCATTCCCAACCTCATGGCGAAGTCCTTTCGGATCATTCGTTTCATGGGGATTTCCACACACGACTTTCTCCGTGAGTAGCATTCGTGCTTGAAATTACGATGGCAAGGGACAATATATATCCACCACATCCAACCCACGACTGAAGTCATGGGTTTTCTGCTCCGAGGATCGTAAAAATTGTGTCTTGTAGAGTATTTTTTTCAAACCCATTCCCAGGAATAGTGAAAACCACAAACAACAATTTTACTTTGATAGTCATCACTTCATATCATAATATATTAATATGACATTATGATACAGTAGTATGAAAAAAGTTGCAATAATGTTGGATGAAGGTTATCATGACCTGGAACTTTGGGTTCCATACTACAGGATGAAGGAAGAAAAAATAGGATTCGACATCTTGGCGTGGGAAAACAGACCATACAAGGGGGAATTCGGAGTGGATCTTGCAACTCCAACCAAGCTCCTATCAGATTCCATTGGAAGATACGACCTTGTCTTTTTCCCGGGTGCCAAGTCCCCTGAGAACTTACTGAAGAATCCGAAGACCATGGACATTATCGAGAAAATGGCTGGTGAAGGTACCTACTTTGCAACCATGTGCCATTCCCCACTATTACTTGCTCAAGCCGGTTTATTAAAGGGCAGAGAGGTTACGGGACACCCCTCCATTAAAACAGAAGTTGAAAAAGCAGGAGCGACTTTTGTTGACACCCCCGTAGTCCACACTTCTGATACGATACTCACAGGGAGAACACATTACGACCTCGCTTCGTTCATGCCAGAGTTAGTGAAACTTCTAAGATAGACGATAGAAATGACAGAATATGGCATTGGGAATATCGGAAAGAAACTTGGAATAAAAACACTGCTCTTCCCAGTATTTGTTGCAGTAGCGATCGCAGTAGGACTCATTCTGGGGTTTATTTTCAGATCAGGGAGTTCAACTGTAGCCACTTATGGCATACCAATTGGCCTCTTCTTCATGATATATCCTGCAATGGCCAAGGTGCGCTTGAATGAGATGGGAAGGAGCTTCAAGAACATCAGAACTGTGAGCTTGATGGTATTCCTGAATTATGCAATCGCACCATTTCTTGTGGCAGGAATAGCATATTTTTTCATCTACGCGATCTACACACATTTCGGCTTCATTAGCTCCACTGTTGCTTCACAGATGCTGGTGGGCATAATCCTTCTTGGAGTGGCTCCATGTATTGCAATGGTAATGGTCTGGACCGACCTGGCACACGGAAATCTCCCTTTAGGTGTTTCATTCGTAGCCTGGAACTCTATCATTCAGATCATAACAACGCCTTTTCTGATTTATCTACTCGCCCGAACTTCAGTGACAGTTAGTCCACTCCTAATTCTTGAAAGCGTATTACTTTATCTGGCACTTCCTATGCTGGCAGGAATTGTCACTAGAATTCTACTGCGGAAGAAAAAATATTTTTCCAGAGTGTTGGAAGTCCTTGGATCTGTGCAGACAATCGCACTATTGCTGACAATAGTGGTGATATTCTGGGGAGAGGGCTATGGAATAGTTGATACTCCCTCACTCGTCTGGATGGTTGGGATTGTGATGCTCATCTTTTACTTCGTGCTTTTTCACTCGGGTTATCTTACCTCGAGAAAACTCGGCCATGATTATCAAGATTCCACTGCTATAGGATTTACAGTTTCCGCTAGGGATTTTGAAGTGAGCATTGCAATTGCGGTGTCTGCCTTTGCAGCGTATCCTTACGTTGCTATAACCACTGCAATTGGACCACTGCTGGAAATTCCTTTAATGCTATTGCTGGTCTGGATACAGTTGGGAAGAGAGCAGGTGATGAGCGCATCAAAGACGTTTGGTTTGACAGAGGTGAGCAAATGAGCAATGAGGTTAAGTATTGTGAGATAAGGAAGATTGAAAATGTTGACGTTGAGGGATACGAAGAGATTTCCAGAGTGCTCAATGTTCTTGGAAACAAGGCAAGAATTGCCGTACTTACTGTTATGATAAAATACAAGGAAGTGTGTGCCTGTGAACTTCAGCCTGCTTTGGGAATACCACAACCAACAATAACGACACATCTTCGCAAGATGTATGATGTCGGGATCCTCAAGCGAAAAGACGTATGGAAATTCAGCTATTATTATGTCAATCCGGAATACGAGGGCCTGATAAATGACATTCTGAGAAATAAGGCAGAAACCGGAGAGAGTTGATACATAGATTGATAAAACTGATCCTAACACTCAAGTAAACTCACTGAAAAAGGAAAGTTATGGCCACCAGTGGAGCACATCAGAAAATATCTAACCCTGTATACCTGTGTCATTTGGCATTGCTATTCCCGATAGAATCTACACCATTCATTTCACCAAGATAAACGTTTCACTCTTTTCAAACCTCGTCACACTTTCAGGAATAGTGGCCATTTACCCCAAAATGTTCTAGTTAAATTTGAAGGTTTTGTGAATGATTTAAAGTCGTGGAAACCATCCAGATAGGGTCAGTCGGGATTTGCTTAAAGTTTATAGCAAATACTTTCTACTATGCAATGACTGAATAGAATGTTCCTTTATTTCGTAATGCCTGGGCATTAGTTGGAACCCTGACACGTGAGATAGTGATTTTCCTCATGCCTCAAAAGATGTGTCCAAATTGACTGAGGGCTATGATGGTTATCTGGTGTTGTGAGATATGGCAAAGGTGGATAATGGCATTAGAGTATGCAAATAGATAGATTTACATATTAATTTGAAATGTGGGAATTGAAGTGGGAATGACTAAGGAAACCGTAATAGACAAAAAGGGGAGGATTGTAATCTCCAAAGAGGTGAGAGACGAGCTGGGACTCAAGGAAGGAACCAGAATCAGATTACACATAGAATCTGACAAATTAATAATTGAGAAATCAGTTTCCCCAGAGGAATTCACTAACAAAATGAGAGGTTTCATAAAAAAAGGATCTAAAGTGCCCGTTAGTGATCCTATAGATCTTAAGCAAATTTGGAAGTGAGAGTTCAAATGGATCTGTCATACATTGATGCAAATTACTGGATTTACTGGTTTGATGAAAGATTACCTGAACATGAGCATGTAGACGGGACAATGCAGAAGGCGATCCGGGAAGGGATAGTTGTTAGCACAGTAACTTTGATGGAGGTAGCACACTATTTCAGGGCCCTTCAGCCTGGGATTCTGATCAAAACCATGAAGATGATCACCGATCTTTCGACACTCATTTTGATTGACTTCAACTCAACCATAATGTCATCTTCAATTGGCTTCCTGTCCACTTATTCCCATGTTGGACTGGGTTCACGAGATTGTGTAATTCTCGCAACCATGAAGACAGTTGGTTCGATCGATCTTCTGACTCACGATAAGTCTTTCAATAAAGTCAAAGAAATAAATGTAATTGATGAAATCAGATAACACACCCTATATTTTCCTTCATCACAAACTGACCTTTATGAATTAACCACAATATTTAACAAAATCGAGCGGGAAACCCACTTCTAAAGGGTGAGGGGATGTTGCAACTGCGCATATGTTAAGAAAAAGTGTACTGGTGTGCTCACAGAGCTGTTTCTATACCCAGTTTCCTTGCTGTTGAGTTTAGTTCCTTGTCTGCAGAGCAGAACACCGCCCTTCCAGCTTCAATGCAGGTTTCAAGCTGAATTGCGTCTACAATGTAGATGTGCTGTTCAAGAACAGTCTTGACAGCCTTCCTGATTATCTGGCTGCTAACAGGAAATATTTCGACTGTGGACGATCTTTCAAGCAAGCCCAACTCACTTAACATTGTTTGGAGTCGACTTCCCGCGTCAATGCCCATCTTTCTGGAATACTTGTCAAAGACAACTGCAGCTTCACCAAGATTAATTTCAGATATGCAAATAACCGTCTCTCCCTGATGAGCCTTATGGAAGTAAGTGTCGGCAATGTCACTATTTTCTTCCTTAACGTACCTTTTAATCAGTATGCTGGTATCAAGATAGACGTGAGACGCGTTCATTTCTCATTTCCCTGACTTCTTTCTCTGAGTATGCCTTTCCTTTAAGATCCGGCCTGTTTCTCTCCACATCTTCCATGCTTATGTATCTGCAATCGAGATTAAGTTCCCTGCACATATCACCAAGGATCTCCATTGTAGAAAGAGAGCGGAGTGATTTCTCGATGAAATCGCTGAGAGTCCTTCCCTTTTTCAGCAGAGCCAGCTTTGCGTTGTCCACAACTGGCTTTTCGACAGATACAGTTATCTTGGTCTTAACCATATAGCCGTATATACGGTTAGACGTATTAAGTATTTCCAACTGCATATTTTTAGTCTAAAGCATTTTCATCACTGGTTTTCTGATATAATCGTATGCACAAAACTTAGAATCAACATATAATCAGAAAATAAGACCATTTAAAGAATGGACCGGTCGGGATTTGATTAATGTTTTAATAATCGAATACTAAATTTCTATATTCGGGATGAGGCCTATTCATAAAGAACTATACACTTAAATCCTATTGGTAACTATGGTTAACTATGGTGACAACCATACAGATAGATGAAAAGCTGAAGGCCAGACTAGATCAACTGAAGATTCATCATCGGGAATCCTACAATGAGTTGATCTCAAGATTGATAAGTTCTTCATCACCCAAACTGGTTAGCAGAGATACACTAATAGAAACGCTGGAGGTATTGTCAGACTCAGAATTTATCAAAGGTATCGAAAGGGGTATCAAAGATATTGAGGAGGGAAGGGTAAAACCGCTCAGCCAGGTGAGGAAGGAGCTAGAACGAGCTTGATCTATGAAGTTTACCTAGCTGCTGAAGCAGAAAAGTTTCTCAAAAAATGTGATAGTGCAACAAGAAAGAGACTGATGAATAAAATTTCTAAATTGGGTGAAGATCCAGAGGCTGGAAAACCGCTAACTGCGGCGTTGACAGGACTTTGGAGTTTGAGGATTGGAAACTATAGGGCGATATATGAGATACGAAACTCAGAGCTTCTTATTCTTGTTATCAAGATAGGTCCAAGGAAGAATGTGTATGATTGATATAGCTGGTTAATAATAACCCAAATTGGAGTTGGATTAATGGAATGGAGCTTTGATTAAAACTCGTTGATAGACTTCACCTGCTCTGCCGTTTCTCACTTCACTCTATTGAGTTGAATTTATCAAAAATGCCCACGTTTCCTATGGAGACCCCCCTTTGTATCTTATGGAATTCCCCTCAACAACTCGTTTCATGTCTATCAATGCTCCATAGCAGTCAAACGTGAGGAACTTGTATTTCAAAGGATCGTCCATTATTTAATCTGAGTATCACATTTATAATTTCTCTGTTATCGGAGCATAAGTACACAAGTTGATGTACAAACGAAGTGCAGTTTTGTCTCCTAGAAGCAATTGAAGGTGCAACACAAGACGAGAACAGGACTTGTTGGAAATTCTCTCTCATCCATGTTTTGCTGCATTATGCCATTTAACCGTTAAATTTTTATACGGTATTCTAATTATTTGTTCATGGTCAAAACCACGATTAATCTTGACGATGAAATCTATGCTGAAATCGTTAAAGAATCCGTAGAAAAGTACGGCAGCACCAAAAAAATGTCAATGATCATTAACCAGCGCCTCAGGAACAAGAAAAATGATGCAAGGAAAAGTGGAAAGAGAATTACATTCAAGGTCAGGGAAAACCTTTCATCGCTGGACGCTGACATTGAGATAAGAAAGGGGTGGGGGGAGAGCAGTAAATGACAACGCTCGTTGACACAGACGTTCTGGTGTATGATTCAATAGAGAATTCTCCACACCATGATCGTGCAAGAGAACTAATCGATGAGTCGGAAGACCCGATAATGAATTCACTTTCGATTGTTGAACTTGGATTTGTGCTTCCCAGGTACGGTATAGACAACGGCAGTGTTAGAATGAAGATTGAAGAATTATTGCATAGCGATTATTTCACGGTTTCCTGGATATCTGGAAAGATGATTGAAGGGGCGTCAGAATACATGGTAGAAAACGGTCTCAGTTTCAAGGATTTCAATGACTGGATAATAGCGTATGATGCACATTCAAGAGATGTGCCTTTAGTGACTTTTGATAATGTACTATCCAAGAAATGCAGGAAGTTAGGCATACGAGTCATCGAGGTATAGCTTGAAGAATGGACCGGTCGGGATTTGCTTAATGTTTTTAGGGAATACTGAGAAGAAAAATCAACTCATCTAATCCAGCCAAGAATATGCGTCCGATCTCGTTGCAATCCTCACAACCTTTATTCTTTCCT
>JAKATR010000027.1 GCA_021818675.1 Thermoplasmata archaeon
TTCTGGTACATAACCTCTTCAACCTCCCTGGGATATACATTATATCCACCTGCAATGATCAGGTCTTTCTTTCTGTCCACTATGTGTATATACCCCTCCTGATCGATCATTCCAAGATCCCCGGTAAAGAGCCATCCGTCCCTTATGGTGTCTTTCGTTTCCTGTACATTGTTAAGATAACCAAGCATAACCTGGGGGCCCTTTGCAATGATTTCACCAATCTCACCAATTGGCAATTCCTTTGTTCCGGTCTCTTCATCCACTATTTTTACAGAAGTATTGGGAACAGGAAAGCCTACTGAACCCGCTTTCCTTTTTTCAATTTCCACTGGTGTTGCACAAACCACTGGAGAAGCTTCGGTCAATCCATAGCCTTCAAGAAGAGATGCGCCTGATCTGACTTCGAATTCTTTCTGAATCTCCATGGGAAGCGGAGCCGCACCGGAAAGGAGAAGTTCCAGCGATTTTATGTTATATTTTGCAGATTTTTTATACCTCAATATTGAATGATACATGGTAGGAATGCCTGGAAATATGAGTGATTTTTCTTTCTGGATTGTTTTCAGCACATTATTGGTATCCCTTGGATCTGGTACTATCTTCATTTTTGAACCAAGATGACAGGGCATAAGCATTGCTGTCATCATTCCATATACGTGGAAAAATGGTATTGCTGAGAGGAAAGTACGATTTTTTCTCATATTGTCTGGCAGCCACTCGGAGAGCTGATAAACATTTGCAACAAGGTTCTGATGAGATAATAGAGCTCCCTTTGGCGTACCGGTTGTTCCACCTGTATATTGAATTAATGCAGGTGTTGTTAATGGTTCTATTTTCGCTTCGCTTACATTTTTTGTGGACGATGATTTTGGACCAAAGTGAATGATGTGATCTGCCTTTGGAATCTTTACCTTATTTTTTCCTTTTGTAAGAGAGTACAATTTCCCCAGCATTCCCGGTAAATAATCCTGAACCCTGGTCACAATGATCTTTTTGATAACCGAAGGATAAAGGGGTTCTATCTTGGGATAGAAATCATCCAGAATAATTACTGTTGATGTCGTGGAGTCTGTGAACTCATCTCTCAGTTCAAAAGTTGTATAGAGTGGGTTAGCCTGAACAACGATTGCTCCTAATTTTACTATTCCAAAGAAAAGAATTACAAATTGTGGGGTGTTTGGCAGCATTAACCCTACCCTGTCGAAGCTTTTAATTCCTATTTCCGCAAGATATGCGGCAGCTCTATCAACTGCAGTCTTCAACTCAGCATAAGTTGTCTTCTTTCCGTAGAAATCCATTGCAACATTATTGGGGGAGGTTTTGGCTGATTCTTCCAGAAGAGAATAAACCGTTCTTTCTGGTATGTGTAACTCCCTTCTTGTCCCGGCCGGGTAATTTTTCTTCCATAGCATTTCAATACTTTTCAAAATCTCACTTTGTTCTTCCACTTCTAAATCAACTCCTTGATAATCATTAACAGGCTAATTATAGATCAATCATTAAAAATGTTTTGCCTTAAAAGAATTTCCTGCATAAAAAAATTCGCAGATTCGACAAGCATAAGATTTGAATGGCGGACCTAACTCAAGGTATATATCTCTAATTATTCTTTGGAGTTGAATGCAGGACGCAAATAAAACTGGACAGAAAATCATTAAAATAGAGGCTGGGCACAGTATTTTAGAATATGTTAAGAGCAGGGAATATATTGCTGCAAAGATCGATGGCACTTTACATGACCTTTCTGAGACATTCAGATCCGACAGGGAAGCAATTCTTATACCGGCTGAAAGTGAAGAAGGGCTTGCAATTCTAAGGCACTCTGCTGCACATCTTCTTGCACAGGCAGTTACTGAGATTTACCCTGATGCTCTACCCAATGCCGGGCCTCCCACTGATGATGGTTTCTATTATGATTTTAGAATGAAACCCATTGGAATGGAAGATCTTTCAGTTGTGGAAGAGAGAATGCATTCAATCGTTTCAAAAAAACTTAAGATCATTAAGAAGGTATTACCGAAGAACGATTTATTGAAACTCTTCAGCCACAATAAATACAAGATCGACAAAATTAAGGATAATGTAAAGGATGGTGCGTCCTCAACAATCTATGAACAGGGAGAATATGTGGATTTCTGCAGAGGGCCGCATGTTCCTGACACTTCATATATTAAGGCGTTTAAACTCCTCTCCATAGCAAGCACAAATTATAAGGGTGATGTCAAGCTCGAAAGTATGGTCAGGATATATGGAACAGCATTTCCGGATGATAAATCCCTGAAGCTGTTCTTAAAAAACAGGGAGGAAGCTGCAAAGAGAGATCACAGGAAAATTGGAGCTGAGATGGATCTGTTTGTTTTCAACTCTGAAAGAGCACCGGGTCTTCCATTATATACATCAAATGGAGCATTTATCAGGAATCAGCTCATTGAATTCATGAGAGGAATGAACAGGGAGAATGGATGGCAGGAGGTTTGCACACCTCATCTGTTTCGTGATACCATGTGGAAACAATCGGGCCATTATGCCAAATACAAAGATGATATGTTCCTCTTTAAACTTGCCGATGGCGACGAATATGCACTTAAACCAATGAATTGCCCCGGCCACATTACAATTTACGAAAACAGCTCACACAGCTACCGTGATTTGCCTGTAAAGCTGAGTGAATTTGGTACGGTTTACAGGTATGAAAAGTCAGGGGAAGTCGGTGGATTAAGCAGACCGAGAACATTCACCATAGATGATGGTCATGCTTTCCTCAGGCCGGATCAGATCGAAGAAGAAATCGGAAGAACCCTTGATATGATTACCAGAAGCATGGGAATAATGCTGAGCGGATGGCCGGTTTCCTTTGATCTCAGCCTTATGGATAAGAATCATCCCGAAAGCTATCTTCTGCAATATAAGTGCGGGAATTGCGGTCATATCATTGAACCTGTAAGAAAATCAGCCAATGCGTCTGATATGCAGTGTCCTGAATGCAATTCACAAAACCTTGAACCGGACTTTTCTGTCTGGGATTCCGCCACTGAACAGTTGAGAAGTGCTCTTCTTTCAAGGAATATAACATTCAAAGAGTTTGAAGGAGAGGCAGCATTTTATGGCCCAAAGATCGATGTGCATGTAAAGGATGCCTTTGGAAGATCATGGCAGTTGTCAACACTGCAACTTGATTTCAACATGCCAAGAAGTTTTGATTTATACTATGTAAACAGCGAAAGCAAGCATGAAACGCCGGTTATGCTCCACAGGGCAATCTTTGGTTCTCTGGAAAGATTAATAGTAATACTGCTTGAGAGCTACGCCGGAAAACTGCCTTCCTGGCTTTCGCCGCTTCAGGTCTATCTCATACCGGTAAGTGAATCCTATACTGAATATGCCAGGAACATTGAAGCCACTCTCAGGAGTAATGGAATAAACTGTATTCTTGACCAGAGTCCTGAAACTGTTGGAAAGAAAATCAAACTAATAAGATCGAAGAGGCCTGCATATATCTGTGTTGTTGGAGAAAATGAGGTAAATAACAAAACAATAACTGTAAGAAACAGGAAAGATGCCCAGACAACACTTAAAATTCAGGAATTTGTGGGCAAAATATTAATGGAAATCAGGGAAAGGAAAATAGATCAGATGATCTGATCTAATCCGTTTTCTTTCCAGCTTTCCTCTTTTTTATTTCTTCAGTGAGAGCTGGTATAGCCTTATAGAGATCATCGTTTATGATATAATCTGAATACTGGTTTATCTCAGCATTGGGGTCAGTGTTTATTGAGATAATGTTTTTACTAAGTTTCATACCCATTATGTGCTGGATTTTCCCAGATATTCCAGCGGCTATATACAGATCGGGTCGAACCGACTGACCGGTTTGCCCTACCTGATGGTCCCTTTGAATCCACCCCAGATCTACGGTTGGCCTTGAAGCACCAACTACTCCCCCAAGTTCATTTGCAAGGTCATCAAGAATTTGAAATCCCTGTGCTTTTGAAAGGCCGAGTCCACCGCTAACAACAATTTTTGCTGCAGTCAGGTCCAGAGATTTCTTTGGTATGAATTCAATGATTTCTTTACCCATCATTTCATCAGGAACCTTTATTTTCCGGATATCCTTCTGGAATTTTCTTCCCTCTTCCCTGTCCGGTATTTTGAATATACCTGGTCTTGCAGTTGCCATCTGTGGCCTGTGTTTTTTACACAGAATCTCTGCCAGTGTGCTTTCCCCATATGTTGGCCTCTTGGCAAGAAGAATTCTTCCGTTTAAGTCAATATCAAGTTCCGTGCAATCTGCTGTAACCCCTGCCTTTGACCTGACAGCTACCCTTGACGCCAGATCCCTTCCATTTCTTGTTGCCGGGATGAGAAGTATGTTTGGTTTGAATTCCTGGATAAATTCCCCTATAATGTAAGAATACGGCATCGTCCTGAATTGCTTCAACTCCTTTCCTTCAGCTCCAAGAATAATATCGCATCCATAGGCACCTGCATCATCTGCAAGTTTTGATATATTATCCCCTATCATAACACCAATAAGTTTTTCGTTAGCCTTTCTGGCTATATTCATACCGGCCCCGATCATCTCCAGACCCGGTCTCGAAAGCTGGCCATTTCTAAGTTCTATGAATACAAACACATTCTTGTATTCATCCAGATTTTCAGGTGGAACTGCATTAATTATACCTACCATTTTATCTCCTCAAATTGAAATTATCTTCTTTTCTATGAGTTCATCTACAAGTTTTGGAATCTCTTCTATCTTGAACTTCTTCCCTTCCCTTTTCTTCTCATCAATGGTTCTCATTGACTTAACTACCGTTGGTGAACCTCTTAGCCCAACCCATTCTGGAGGCATTCCAAGATCAGCAAGAGTCATTGTCTTGATACCTTTCTTCATTGCATCTATTTTCTTTCTTAAGGTTGCTCTCCTTGGATCATTGGCATTTGTAAGTACCGTTATGAGAGTTGGAGGTTTCATCTTAACTATCTCAGTGCCATCCTCAAGCTCTCTCTTTGCATAAACAAATCCATCTTCATACCAGGATTCACTTGTATATGATGCCTGATCTGTCCCAAGAAATTCTGCTACTCCCGGCCCTACGTGACCTGTACTGGAATCTGTGGATTCTTCCCCTGCAAATATGATATCGTATTTCCCGAGCTTTTTAATAGTTGATGCCAGTGTCAGACCTGTTGGATAGGTATCTGCCCCGGCGAATGCCCTGTCTGTTACTAGAACTGCATCATCTACCCCCCTTGACATACAATCTATTAATGCCGATTCTGCAAATGGGGGACCCATTGTTATTACTGTAATGTGAGCATCAGTTTTGTCTTTAATTCTCAAAGCAGCTTCTATGGCATTTTCGTCCGCAGGATTTATAACATTTCTTGCTGCACCACGGTTTAAGGTAAATGTTACAGGATCAATTACTACTTCCTGACTGTCCGGAACCTGTTTAATCATAACGATTATTTCCAGCGCCATTTAATCACCCGTACTTATATTTGACCCCGTGGCCACCCTTTGTGTTGTTCCATGCAACGCTTCCATGGGAGCATGCTACATCACATGTTCCGCATTCAACGCAGTCTTCATACTTGAAATTCAGCTTTTCCTCTATAAGACTGTAACATTTTGCCGGACATGCAAATGTGCAAAAGTGATCCGGGCATGTTTCACATATACTGGGGTTGATAGTTATATGCTCATAAGATTTATCTGTCTTATAATTCAATAACGATAATCTGTCTTCTATTTTCATTTACATCCTCCTCAACATTCTATACATATTGATAACCATGTCTTTTCTTGGAACATCTGAATGCCCCATGGCTCCGATAAGCAGGTTGATCAGGTGTGCCTTAGGCTGTCCGTTCTCAGAGAACAGAGAAAGGAATAATTCTTCAGACATATTTGGAATACCCCTGTGAATCATGTCACTCCATGTAACCTCCTCAATTCCCTTGAAATTCATGAGATCCTGAAGAACAAAGGATGATTTTAGTCTCTCTTCATAGCTGGATAATCCTTCCCTGGTGAAATTTGATTTTATTTTTGCTTTGATTGCACTCTCAGCTGCTGCGATGCCTGATGCAATGGCATAGTTCATTCCCTGAAGAACCATACCGTTGCTGAATGAGAAACCCGCACCATCCCCAGCAACCATAAAGCCGTTTCCATACAGTTGTGGAACAGATTTTAATCCTCCTTCCTGAACCATATGAGCACTGTATTCGTCTACTCTTCCTCCTTCAATGAGAGGGGCAATATATGGATGTTCCTTAAACTGTTCAATGAGATCGAAAGATCTGGTATTGTTGTTTTGCCTCATCTCTTTCATGGAAATAACCAAACCCAGTGATATGCTCTCTTTATTTGTATAAATGAATCCTCCGGCCTTAACTCCTCCCTCCAGAAATCCAAGCACATATTCAGAGGCGAAACCCATCTTTGAAGAAGTTAAATTGAATCTTTCGTTAATTGTTTTTTCAGGGAGTTTAATGATCTCCTTTACGCCGATTGCAACATCCCTATCTTTTAGGCGCTCCCGTATTCCTGAATTTATTGCAACTCTGGGATTTGCTCCTTCTGCAAGTATGACAATATCAGAGGTTATGATATCTCCATCCTGTTCGACGCCTATGACCCGGTTATCCTTGAATGCAAGTTTGTCGACGGTTATTCCACTGGCTACCATTGCGCCAGCATCCTTTGCTTTCTTTGAAAGCCATCCATCTAGTTTTGTTCTAAGTACAGTATAACCACTTCTTCTTTCCTGTAATTTTTTAGAACGGAAATCAATTGAAATTTTTGAATCCTTAGTGAGAAATGAAACGCCTTTTGCTTCCACGTATCTTTCCATTGGCGCTGCCTTTTCCCAATCCGGTGCAACAGAGCCAAGAGAATCTCCCCAGAGAACCCCACCTGATACATTTTTGCTACCTGGAGGATCACCGCGTTCTACCAAAAGGACGCTTGAACCGGAAGTGGCAAGCTTGATTGCCGCTGATGCCCCTGCTGGACCTGCTCCTACTACAATAACATCAAATTCGCTCATTTAGTTGGGATATATGAGATCATTTAATAACAGTTTTCCCGAAAAAATAGTCTGCTGTGATCCTCTATTATTAAGAGAGCGAAGTCATATTCACTATTTATTTGTTAATTAAACGTGATGTATGATTCGATTTGAAATGTGGGAGCGGATGATTGCATTTCACTGTAAACTCATGAAGAAACAAAATTTTCTGAATGGACAATTGACATAAAACACCAGTTGAATAGAACTTTAATAGGCCATGTTATCTTAAATAATGATTTTTGATCCTGCTTCTAAACAAATTTAACCAGATTAATTCCCCGTTGAATCGTTAAAGCCAAAAAGCTTAACCTATAAAATGAATCTCCTTTTATGAAATTAATCGAAAATTGGTTTTCTGAGAGATATTCTGACAATTTGCAACTGTCCTTCAGAGTTAAGGATCAGCTTCTGTCTCTGAAAACAGATTTCCAGAGAATAGATGTTTTTGATACGTACGATTTTGGAAAGCTGCTTTCAATCGATGGAACTGTTCAACTAACAGAAAAGGATGAATTTGTCTACCATGAGATGATTTCCAGAGTTCCTTTCAATATGATGAAAAAGAAGCCTGAGAGCGTTCTCATTATAGGTGGTGGAGATGGCGGTGCAGCAGGTGAATTCCTCAAACTTGGCGTAAAGAAAATTGTAAATGTTGAGATAGATGGACAGGTTGTTGAAGTAAGCAGGAAATTTTTCCCTGAGCTTTATTCCTCATTTTCCAATCCTTCGGTTACTCTTCTCATAGATGATGGAATCAAATTTATGAAGCAAAATAAAGGAACGTTTGACCTCATAGTTGTTGACTCCACAGATCCTGTTGGCCCAGCCGAAGGGTTATTCAATGCTGATTTTTATAAAAATGTAAAGGGGGCATTAACCGCCGATGGAATTATGGTTACTCAATCTGGATCTCCATTCTATCAGCCAAAAGGACTTACCATGGCAACATCTGGAATGAAGAGTGTGTTCAAAAACATCAAAGTTTATACGGCATTTATCCCCACATATCCAAGTGGATTCTGGAGTTTTACCCTGGCCTCAGATGCTGAGATCAAGAATTATTCCCATGATTTATCATCTGGAAAATACTTCAACCCAGACGTGTTGGAGGGGTCCTTTAAACTTCCGGAATTTGTAAAAAGTCTTATCTGACCTTCCATTTTTATTGCCGTTCTTGATAATTTGTAGAGTTTAATTTAAGCACCATATCGTAATTTTTGCAGGAGCACTTATTACTGCGTTAACATAATCCAATATGAACAGAACCTGAACCCAGTAAGACCGGTTCAATCCTCCCAATTGCACATTTCGTTACCTTTCCGGAAACTATGAGATATGGACAGAATTCACCAGAGAAAAAATGAATCCAATTTAGAATGGGCGTATTAGAGCTTGATTGTGTGAAGTTCCTTTTAACAATTCTAATTGAACTGACATATTTTCTTTAATATATTACACATGTTGATCTTATTCATTGTTATGCATTATTTTCATGGAATATATTCCTTGTACTGTGATCTTCGAACTTTGATCCTCCATATGATGGTAACAGCTAACAATACAATTGAAACGAAAATGATTAGTGGGTAAAGATCCGGAGGTGTGATTGTAATTGAATTTGTAATATTGAAGGTATATACTTGAACATTATTCCTGTTAACAGATATAAAAAATTCTGATTTAGAGAAAGGGTTGTTAATGCTTAGCCTTGAACTAGTAGCGCCCTTAAACCACATATATCCACCCAGCGAATTGGTTGTCAAATTGACAGCACTCCAGCAGCAGCCATATTCCGGAGTCTCTATGAGAGAGTTATTGTACGCATCTATTGTCAAATTACCAAAAACCTGTAGATAATAGCTATTTTCTGTGACTATATTCCTTGAAATTTCATTCCTGGAAGTATTGATGACTGTAATATTGGCGGTATCCTCTCCTGCATAAATTGATCCTGTTTTTTCATAATATACCATGTTTTCATTTGTTTTAAAAAGAGGTTCGGGAAGATTGATTATCTTTTCAACTGAATTGTATTGTGTTTCTATTACTGATATGCATGCTGATTTTTGATTGTCCACATATATCATTTGATTTTGTGGATCGAGGAGCATGTCTGTTGGATCACTTCCAACATTTATTGTTCCTGCAACAGAATTATATGTTGTATTGATCACAGAAATACTGTCTGAACCACTGTTAGCGACATACAAATATTGGTTGTATGGGTCATATATTGATGCATCAGGTGAGATTCCTACATTTATTGATGTGACTACCTTTTCTGTATATGGGTTAATTACAGATACATTGTTTGAATATCTATTTATTACATATATGTAACCGGTTTGTTGATCAACGGTTATATTGACGGGATCATTTCCAACAGGAAT
>JAKATR010000074.1 GCA_021818675.1 Thermoplasmata archaeon
TAACTGGCACAGTTTATAATTTCTTTCCACTTTTTACGGGTTTTAATTTTTTTCATGCATTTTTAGAACGCATTAAATCAGCGGAACTTGATGGGATAATAAGGTTATTGTCAAAATACTGCTTATCAATAATTGTAATAGTCTGAAATCCTCCATTCAGTGCTTGGTAGAAAGAATACATACACACCTGATATATATGAAGATCAATTATGGAAAATCATGGTAAAATACGAAGCAATTGGAGAGGATGTACAGTATTTGAAAGCTACAATGCAGGACGGGGAATCGGCATTTGTTGAACCGGGACACCTTATTTATAAGAGTTCAGATATCCATATGGACGTACAGGCAGGAGGTCTGCATGGGGCTTTGAGTCATATGCTCTCAGGTTCAGCTGTTTTTCTTCTCAAAGTTAATGGCCCAGGGGTTTTTACTGCCGCAGGATTTCTCCCGGGAAAGATTCTGGAAGTGAAATTGAATGGAAATAGCATACTGGCAGAATTCAACGCTTTTCTATCAATGGACTCCGGCATTGAATACTCTCGAAAATTTGCAGGAATATGGGCTGGCATGATGGGTGGAGAAGGCGTATTTCTTGAAAAATTTAGTGGAAATGGGTCCGTATTTCTTCATTCACATGGTCAACCGCTGGAACTTAATTTGCAACCGTGTGAACAGATTCAGGTTGAAATGAGCCATGTTCTTGCTTTTGATGATTCAGTGCAATATAATGTGCAGAGAATTGGCGGATTGAAGACAATGCTTCTTGCGGGTGCTGAGGGTGAGGGGCTATTCTTTGCTAATATGGCAGGACCGGGAAGGGTATGGGTTCATTCGATATCTATGCATCAGCTTTTGCTGAAGATGATAAGGCGACAATAGGATTCAATGAGTTTATACTTAACCGTTACATCATTTGCTCAATGCTTAGTAAAATGAAAATTGCCAAAATCTGGTGATATTATTTTGAATGACACCTATATCTTAAGAAATGAGAAAAGCTCACTGAGAATAAGCAGAAGAGGTTTACATCTCGATGAGCTCATCCTTAATGAAAAGGAAATTTTAATGCGAAGCGAGGACGGCTCCCAGACTCATGGCGGATGCGCCTTTCTTATCCCCTATGCCAATAGAATTAGGAATGGTACTTATTCAATTGGAAAAAGAGAATATTATCTGAGCAGAAATGCTGAAGGAAATTCCATACACGGGTTTGCAAAGGATATGCAATGGAACATAGAAGTTACACAGATGAACAGGGCGGTTGGAAGGTGCAAAATTTCAGGTGAGGGTTATCCTTTCAATCTTCATTCCACAATTGAAATAGAACTTTTTGATAACTCTCTCAATGTAAAAATGTCATTCCTAAATTTGAGCTCTCAAACAATTCCTCTTTCCCCAGGAGCACATCCATATTTTTTAACTTCTGGAGACTGGTCCATCAGCTGTGAGAATGGGATCGATGAGGTCGAATATGAGAAAGGTTTCTTTCCAAACGGCATAATGAAGCAAATGAATGATCCAGATCAATACCTTAACAGTTCAAAGAGCTTTGACAACTGCTTTAAAGGTGGAGGGAAGTTAATATTAAAAGACAGTGAGAGGTATATTACAATAGATCGCTATTTTATGGATTATTTTGTAGTCTATAATGGGAAATTTGCATCAGGTAAATCGGTCGCCATTGAACCCATGGTGGCTCCACCGGATGCTTTCAACAACGGTATATCTCTTTTAATGCTCAAATCCGGTGAAAAATTTAACTGCGGTTTTACCATCTCAGTAGAAGAGAAATGAAAATTGGGTCATCGGACTTTCATGTGGGTCGGAACAAGATATTCATAATGGTTCATTGACAAATAGTTGTCTTTTCTTTTGATTTCTATCTTTATGGGTTCAACGCTTGCCCGAAGTTATAATAAATCAGGCAAAATCCTTAATATCCAATAAATTGAGTTCTTTATGAACCCACACAATTGCCTAAAGAGCTTAAACATTTTAAAGATTAAACCCTCATATAGTGGGTTGATGCTGTTCTTTTACAATCCTGATGATATCTGGTGAACATATGCAAGTATATGAAACGCTTTATTTACAATAAATTTCCGAAACTCAAGGTAAAAAAAGCAGCATAAATTCAATGAGATACGGGGAGACAGATATTACATTTAAACAGTTCATAAATTTAGAACACAAACGGTATAGCAATAATTACGGTAAAAAGAATTGAAAGGAAATTAACCTGACCCTTTGATAATTTTCCTTTGTTTTCAAGTAAAGCTCCCAGAATACTGTCTATTTGGCAGCCGATAAACCCGAAGAATGTTATAATGATCAAGGCGATCATAGAAACATCTCCAATTTTTAATATAACATAACACAAACCTATAATAAACGCGCCTGTCAGAGCCGCAATTTCTCCCAGAACTGAAATTCCTCCATTTATCCCCCTTTCTGTTTTCTTAAGGGTTGTTATCATAATTGCCTTAGGATCCAGTACGCCAATTTCGGAACCAAATGTATCTGCTGTCACAACAGCAAAAGAAATTGCAAATAATTCGAAGTACTTGAGAAGAAAAGGATCTGCCATGTGAAAAGCTGCTATTGCCCCCCCTATAATTCCTGCATAAAACACATTTTTTATTTTCCTTTCTCCTTTTTCGCCTTCCTGCATTTTGATTATTTTCTTTTCATCAAACCGGTAACGAGTAACTGCAAAGGAAATAAACGCAAAAACAAGAAGCAAAATGAGCCATGTGAAATAACCGGCAAAATCAACAACTATGCCAAGAACAAGCGCAACTATTCCACCCTTTAAGTCAAATATGTGAAATATTTGCGATACCACAAAAAGTATAATTAGGAATATTGCGGATAATAGGATATATTGGATTGAATAAAACATTTCAATAGCTTCTTTATATTAATTGTTTAAAGGCCCCTTTCCTGCAGCCTGTCCTCCTTGGCAATGGTATCCATAGAGATTCCCACCATTGCCTGAAGACCTGTTGAAACCGTTCCTATTAATCGATAATCTTCAAAATTCTCCACGGCTTCAACGATTGATCTTGCCATTTTAATCTGATCAGGTGATTTGAAAATTCCACTTCCAACAAAAACACCATCCATACCAAGTTTCATCATTAATGCCGCATCAGACGGTGTTGATACACCTCCGGCTGCGAAGTTGACAAGGGGGAGTCTCCCAAGACGCTTTATTTCTTTCAGGACATTCACTATTTCTGAAACTATCTGGTCATAGCCGTATCCATAGAATAAATCTGCATCAGGTGGTTCCATATCCTTTGGAAACAAAGATTCAACAACCTCTGTTCTTAGTGTTTCATAAGGAAGGGCTATGGCCTGAGCCATCTTTGATATTTTGTCATTTCCCATTAATTTTATAACTTTTATTCCTTCATTTACAGCCCTTATGTGTCTTACGGCCTCAATAACATTACCTGTACCTGCTTCTCCCTTAGTTCTTATCATTGCAGCGCCTTCAAATATCCGTCTAACTGCTTCTGGGAGATTTCTGGCTCCGCATACGGTAGGGATCTTATATTCCCTTTTATTTACGTGGAAGTATGGGTCCGCCGGGGTTAACACTTCACTTTCATCAAGCATGTCTACACCCAGTGCTTCAAGAACATGACCCTCGCTTATATGGCCAATTCTTACTTTTGCCATAACTGGAATCGTAACTGAATCAATTATTTCCTTGATTTTAGCAGGATCTGCCATTCTGGCTACGCCTCCAGCTGCTCTTATATCCGAGGGAACCTTTTCTAAGGCCATCACAGCAACTGCACCAGCAGATTCGGCTATTCTTGCCTGATCTGCATTTGTAACATCCATGATAACTCCTCCTTTTGTCATCTTAGCGAATCCACTCTTGAGAAGTTCTTCCCCGAATTTCAATTCGGATAAATTTAATGCCATGTTAATCTATTTCTGATGGTAAGTTTCTATAAAAAGTTGTCTTTTAAATGGAAAAATTCCTAAATTAATAGATTGTATAATTACGATGGTGACCCATTCACTCTGACTCCAACATTTTCCAATACACTTTCCTATTATAATGGATGGTATACAAATGCACAGTTACCTCCACTTTCTCATGAATCTGAAGACTATTAGAAAAGATGAAAAATTAGAAGTTCTTCATAAATGAATATGGCAGAAAATATTAAAAGCACTACAAAACTGAAATGAGTCAGTATTCTTCTTATTACATCTCCATATTTCAGATATGAATAGTGAACAAGGGCTGTGATGGTAATTATCCAGATGCATATGCCAATGAAGAAAAAATAAAAGAGGGTAAAACCGAACGTTTCAAAAATAGCTAAACCGGCGCTTAGCCACCATATTATCTGATATGGATTGACCAGACCTGTACCCAAACCCTTGAAATATCCATAGAACGTAAATTCATTACTTGTTGATTCAGCATTATGAAGTTTCATATCAATTGCAAAATAAAGGAAGACCAGCGCCCCTGCTAGATATATTATTGGAAGGAAATAAGAGAAATTTATTGTTTTTTGAAAAGCAAATATGAGAACCATGAAGATAAAATCTGCTGTCATGGCACCAAATCCTATTTTGGCCCCATCGTAAAGCGACTTTATAGATCTCTCTATTATTAGGGAATTTACCGGTCCGGGAGGGGCAGCCATGGAAAGCCCAAGAAATATCCCCAAAGGGGCGATTAAGTAAATATTCAATGGGTTAAATTGTTCACTCCATTAAAAGCCTAATTACTTTGAGAGCTTTTTATCCATTTCTTCTATGTATTTGTCTATTTCAATATTGTTCTGTCTTAGCTTAGCTCTTGTTTTCTCAAGAACACCTAACTCGAAGGCCCTGTGATTGATCATTTTTGTCTTATCGGAAAACGTTGAATCTATGGCATTAATGAAATCTTCATCCGATAATCCACTTAAGTTGAGTGCAGAGATAAAGCCCATAATTACAGAATTTGAGGTTCTTTTATCTCCTGCCTCCAGAGCTATGGTTTCAGCCTCTATTTCATAGATATTCAGGCGCTTAGCTGCCTCATTTAGTATGTCATCCAGATTGGGATATTCTTTTCCCTTCATACTCAGACTTACCGGTGTCAGTTTTTCAAGGGACAATATAACCGTTGATCCATCTTTCATTCTTGGAATATTCCTTACTCCTTCCATGAATTCTAATCCAATCAACAGATCTCCTTCGCCATTTGGAATGATAGGGCCATGAACATCGCCAAGCCTCACTTCTACCGACACAGATCCGCCTCTCTGGGCAAGCCCATGGATTTCTGACATTATTGCGTTTAAACCCTTGTTTATTGCCGCTTTCGAAATGAGGCTGCCACATGTTACAACCCCCTGCCCCCCGATTCCAGCTATTATAATATTATATTTCATGGTTTACCACCTTTATTGCCTGATACGGACATACATAAATTTCAGCACACACCCCACATCCGTCACAGAGTGTTGCGTTTATTTTTATCTGTCCTTCGCTAACATATAGGGCTGGACAGGAGAAATTTTCCACACAGTTCATGCATTTGCTACACTTTGACTCATCAACCGCGTATAGTTTCAGAGTGCCATTTTTCTTGGCTCTTCTATCGCTGAGTATGGCGCATTCACCGCGGGCGACTATTACAGAAACCCCTTCTCTTTTAAGTGCACCGGTGACACTTCTCAGGACCTGACCAACATCAAAAGAATTAACAGTAACCAGATCTTTGACACCTATTGCTTTAACAACCTCTTCAATATTAACTTCACTAAACCCGTTTGATGCATCAGCGATCCCAGGATTTGGCTGATGTCCTGTCATTGCCGTTGTGGAGTTATCCAATATTATTAGCTTATACGAGTTTCCGTTGTGTATTGCGTTGATAAGTGGAGGTATGCCTGAATGGAAAAAAGTGGAATCGCCTATGAAAGCAATTATGGGCTGATCTGTTACCTTGGAAAAGCCATTTGCCAACCCTTCCGATGATCCCATATTGAGAATTAAATCTGAAGTTTCATACGGTTCATAAATTCCAAGTGAATAACAGCCAATATCGGAAGAAAATATGGCATCTTTTATGTTAGAAAGTTTCAATGCTCGTTTGACTGAATAATAAACAGACCTGTGAGGGCAACCTGGGCATAGAACAGGAGGTCTTTGAGGTAAAGAATCCTTGAATGATTTATCCTCTGGTGGTGAAATGTCAAGGAGGGGAAGTATTGCCGATGCAACAACATCCTCGTTAAATTCATAGTATGCTGGTAACTCTCCCGTGTTCTTACCGTGAATAGTAGTTTCTATTTTATTTTCCTGTGCGATCCTGATAACATCGTTTTCCAGCATAGGATCAAGTTCTTCAACCACTATTGTTTCTTTGTGTCTCCTCAAAAATTCAGTTACTTTTTCTTTGGGAACAGGATTAGTAAGTGATAATTTCAGAATATTGAGGGGAAGGCTGTAATCGTTACCTAAATCCTGCAAGTATGTATAGGATATCCCACTTGTTATTATTCCAAGTGAACTTTCCCCTTCTATTTCATAATTCAGTGGTGATGATTCTCCCTCTTTTTCTATCATTTCCATTTTTTTAAGAAGCTCAACCTTTAATCTTCTTGAATTTACAGGCAGAGCATTGAATTGTTTTTTGTTACTTTGAAAATAACCCTTGTTTTTTATTTCGGCAGCATCGGAAAGTAATACCATCCCCCTCTGATGTGAAACACGGGTAGTTGTTCTGAATATTACTGGAATAGAGTATTTTTCAGACAATTCAAATGCATACTTTACAAAATCCTTACACTCCTGAGGGTTTGATGGTTCTATTAATGGAATATGTGCCAGCCTGGCATAATTCCTGTTATCCTGTTCATTTTGTGATGAAAACATCGAAGGGTCGTCAGCAGTCATTATAACCATACCTGCTCTTGTTCCAGTATATGCGATGCTCATCATTGGATCAGAGGCCACATTCATGCCAACATGCTTCATGAACACGAATGATCTCACTCCTGAAGCAGCAGCTGCAAAGGCACTTTCAACTGCTACTTTTTCATTTACAGAGAATTCGAAATTAATTCCCGCTTTCTCGTGCACCTGATATAGTATATCACCGATTTCACTTGAAGGGGTCCCAGGGTAAGTTGATGCGTAACCCACTCCCTCCTCTATAAGACCTCGGACAATTGCTTCATTGCCAAGAAGAAAAAGCTTATTTCCGCCATTTTTTTCAATGAGAGGATCAAAAATGTTCATGAGAAATCAATCATTAGACTCTATTAATTATTATGCTTTAAATATTAAGTCTGACAATGACTATCACTGTATTTTTGATGATAATTGTTCTTTTAGAACATGTAGAGGAAAATAATTCCTCGAAGGCAAGGTATAGATTAAAATAAATACACAGATAATCAATAAAGGCAATCCACTGTTTGGATCAGTACCGTAACCACTTACAATTCCAAAATCCTGACCTACCCACCATGAAAACAGTGTTATGGGTATTGTCAACAATGCAGCAAAAAATGGGCGATAAAGCCATGCCATGGCGCATACAGCGAAATAAACTGAAAAAAACAGATTCCAATAAAAGTCGTAGGTTATGAAAGTATTGGTGAAGTATAAAAACGAATCCGAGAGAAACCTTGGTTGATATAAAAATATTAAATTGTATGGGATTCTGGAAAGTGAGTACCCGGACCAGAATTGTGATGCAGGTATTGCCTGGAGAATAAACGAGATTGAAAACAAAGCAGCCATAAAGACAGGTATTATCCATTTTATTTCATATCCAGCGATGACCAGAAGCAAATAGATTGAGATTATTAAATAGACAAGGGCTGAGCCCGGCAATCCGGACAGAAAACTGGATCCAGCTTGAAAAATGCCCCCAAACCCCTCTCCGAAAATCCATAATATCAGTGACCATGCAGAGGAGACTATAAGGATCAGGACATTTCCTTTTTTATTTAATTTGATCAAAAGACCAATACCAATAAATAATTGTGTAACTGCCGCCGTGGCATTAAATATGACAGGATGTAAGCTCCATATATTTACTCCGAAAAGAATAATGTTGTAGAGCGATCCACTTGTGGAAGTCATAATTGGAATAATCACATACGGAAGGAAGACATAAGGCATTTCCGGTTGCAATTGAAGAATGCCATCAATAAGCCAAAGAGTTCCCAACCCTATTTTTAAAAGTGTGAAAGCCCTGCTGTAATTTTCTTCCTCAAATGTGGTTTGTCTGAACAGGTAAATAATAATAGAGACTACAATCATTCCAAAAAATGTATACGAATACAAAGTCAGCGTTAAATTGCCAGGTATTTTATAAAGGATATAATCCCCATAAAAAATAAGTCCGAGAACGATTATTGTGGTAAAAATGACAATATCTCTCAGAATAGACAGGGAATATCTTTTCCACCTGAACTGAAAATCACGAGGCATTTTATCAACTTCCTATTCAGTTTTAAAATATAATAATTATCGCTTAAATATTTGACATAGGATAACTGCTTATACAGGTAATAATGAATGTTGGGATATCAATCTCTTATTTCCTTCTCCGAAAGTATGTATGTTATTATTATTGGGATATCAATCTCTTATTTCCTTCTCCGAAAGTATGTATGTTATTATTACCAGAACCACAGCAAGAATGAATAGATACAGCAGGTAAAGAAGAACTGAATTAGTTTGGGATGACGTTAGGTTTCCATACAATAGAACGGTTCTGATCGCTTCTGATGACCACGAAACCGGATTGTATTCCGCAACAGTTCCAAGCCAGGATGCCATCAGAGCCTTGGGGAAAAGTGCAAAGCTGGCAAAAATCAGTGGTAAGTTTATCAGGTTAATTATTCCAAAGACAGTTTCCATCTTCCTTAACCTGATGGCTATAATACTGAATATGGAGGAAAATGAGAATGCAATGAGTACCAGCGCCACCACTATTACAAACACTCCGAACAGGTTGAATCCTTTCTGCAGTACGAGACCGTTAGGAATAATTAATGCCGCTGCAAGCAATATGACTGCCTGTACAAGTATTCTAAAAGTGCTCGAAAGTACCTTTGAGAATACTATTGAACTTCTGCTAATTGGTGATACAAGGAACCTGGACATGGGCCCAAGTCTTCTGTCCCAGATTATATTCACACCTGCAAACATTCCGGTGAAAAGGCTTGTTGTGGTGAGTATGCCGCCTATTATGAACGTGATATAATTCGGTGCAGGATAGAACGGACTCAGGGTAGAGGAGACGCCTGAAGCTCCCAATAATTTTGTAATATCAAAGG
>JAKATR010000098.1 GCA_021818675.1 Thermoplasmata archaeon
TTGCAGAGCTCAGAAACATCCTCCTTGGCCATGCCTTTCTTACCATAGGTGTTCTCAAGAGCCCTTAAGAGGATTTCCCTTTTAAGAACGGTCATATGAACCACTTCTATATTTTATCTTCTTATTAAACATTTCTTTGACCTGCGAATTGACATGCCTTAAGAGAAAAAATTATCATCATTTGCCATTGAATCTGCTTAAATGAAATGCTGAGAAAACGGCTTTATTCAGTGAGGTTAACTTTACACCCTTCTAAAATTCCAATTTTTTTGTAATATAGCATAATCTGATTTTAAGTAAAAAAATGTTGTTCATTCAATCCTGTTGTATTTTTGGATTGATTGTGAACATTAATTAAGCGTAGCATTCATGAAACATATTTTTTGTACACATACTGCAACAAATAAATTAATGAGAAATCATATAAGAACCTTATTTGTATGCGTTTATGTATGTAGTCTAGTCGCTATCCTTGTTTTGACGCGTTTTAAGCCCCATACTTTTAATTTTTTCCAAAAGGGAGGGATCATCTATTCCTGTCAGATCTCCTGGGTTTTCCCCCATGAATGTACTTCTGACGACTCTTCTCATGATCTTACCACTTCTTGTCTTTGGAAGAGCATCCATATGAAATATGTATTTTGGACTGAAAGACTTCCCCAGATCCTTTTCAACCTGTAATTTTATAGCTCTTAATGTGTCATCGCCAGCGTTTCCCGTATAAAATATTGTTATTGCCTCCCCTTTGATCGGATCAGGAATTCCCGTGGCTGCACTTTCGACAACTCCTTTTACCGAATTCACAGAATCCTCTATCTCATTTGGACCTACTCTTTTCCCAGCTACTTTTATGACTTCATCGGCTCTCCCATAAAGAAAGAAATATCCTTCTTTATCCATTTCAGCCCAATCGCCCTGATACCAGTTCCCCTTGAATTTTGACCAGTATGATTCAATATATCTGGAATTATCTCCGAGGATTCCCCTGGTCATCGATGGACAGTGAGATTTTGATACGAGATATCCAACCTCGTTGAAAATCTCATTACCTTGTTCGTTTAGAACTGATACATTCATTCCCAATCCCCTGTAAAGGCATCTTGGTTTTAGAGGTGTTGCAGGAGTTGACGCCAGAAAACAACCAATAATATCTGTTCCTCCGGAAATATTGCAGATTGGTATCTTTGATCCACCGTATGTCTCAAATAGATAGTTCCACGATTCGTTGTCCCATGGTTCCCCTGTGGAAGCAAACGCTTTTATGTAATTGAACTTCCTTTTAATTCCCTTGAATTTCATTGTCCTTACGAATGTAGGAGATAGCCCTAGAATGGTAATCCTGTTTCTGTCAACCATATCCCAAACTCTCTCCTCGTTGGGAAAATCCACTGCTCCCGGGTAGATAAAAATGGTTCCTTTCAGGCCGTTTGCACCGATTATTGACCATGGTCCCATCATCCATCCAAGGTCCGTGATCCAGAAGAGAATATCATTCTTCTTGAAATTTAAATAATATTTTACTTCCTTCAATATATTTACTGTTGTTCCCCCATGGACATGAACGGTTCCTTTGGGTTTTCCGGTCGTTCCTGAAGTATAGAGGATTATTGCTGGTTCCTCGCTGTCCATGTGTTCAGATGTTAAATATTCATTAAAGTTCTCTGCGAGGTCATAATCCAGATCTCCTTCCTGCTTGCCTCCCTTTACTATAAGTGTAACTCCTTCAATTCCCCTAACAGAATTTGCCATCTGAATGTCCTTCCCTTTTCTTTTGTATGATCCTACGGTGAACAGGAATCGTATGGACGAATCTTTAATTCGTGTTTCAACTGCTTCTCTGCCGTAACCTGAAAACATTGGAACAGCAACTGCCCCGCACCTGATTACTGAATACATAGCAATAATTGCCTCAGGTATCATTGGCATAAATATGCCAATCCTATCTCCACGCTTTATCCCTAAGTTCTTTAGGAAAGCTGCCATTCTGCCAACTTTTGAATCTAGGTCTGCATATGAAATAATAATGTTTCTCTTATCCTCAAATTCGCATATTATTGCCGGATCCTTTGAATCTTTGTACTTCTCCACACAATTAAAAGACAGGTTTAGTTTCCCGTCTTTAAACCATTTTGTCCACTCCTTTCCGTCTGATTCTTCAATAGTTTTTGTGTATGGCTTAAAGAAAGTTACATCACAGTGATCAACCACTGAATCCCAGAAAGTTTTCCTATCCTTATCCGCAAAATCATAGAGTTCCTCAATTCTGTTGATATTCAGTCTCTTTGCCAAGTCATAAATGTTGGTAGTTTCCAAAAAATTCTTATCTGGGCGGTATACAATCTCATCCATTGTTTCGACCATACGTTCTTGGTATATATCTTCTATTTTGGATTTTAAGGAGTGCTTGCCTTTATCTCTCTTTCACGATCCAGAATTTTGGTCCTTGTTAAAAGAGCAACAAAGGCCATTAAGAGGGTGATCAATGAAAAGGAAACCCACATCTCAATTGGAATATTAAAGAAAATGGTGAGGAATAGCGTACCGACGAATGGTGAAAATGTTCCTATGATACCGGAGATTGCTGAACTGAATCCAAAGTATTCTCCCCTCTTATCAACTGGAGCTATCCTTGAAATTGTTACTGAGAAGAAAGGGTTGGTAAGACTTTCCCCAAGTGTGAGAAGAACAACATTCAGTGCAAGTAGTATGATGTTGCCGGTAAGACCAAAAACAATAAACGACATGGCATACAGAATCAATCCCAGAGAAAAACTCCTGACATATCCTATTTTTTCTGCAATGATATTCAGGCGGTATTGAAACATGATTACGGTGACTGTATTGATAGCATACAAAATAGTAATGAATTCCTCAGGTATGCTCAAAAATCTTGTAAGATATAGTGGTAATGTTGGTGTTTCCCACTGATTGGCAAATAATGCGGAAATGGCCATTATAATGGTAATAATAATGAGAAGTCCATCCCTGTAAACCTTTATTTTACTTCCATTTTCATGATTATTCAATGCAACTGATGGCTTGGATTCAGGGACATATTTCATGAAAATGAAAAACTCCACTATTGATCCACCTGCCGGTACTACAAAGAATAGTGCAGGTTGAAATATTGCGAAAACTCCAGACAGAACAAGACCTACCCCTATACCTGCGTTGCCCAGTATCCTCAATACAGTGAAAGCGTCCAGACGTCCTGATAGAGTGGAATTATCTGTAATGATTGCATTTATGACAACCCATTGTACAGAACTGAGGATTCCTGTAGAAACAAATTCTACTATGATAAACCAAATATTTCCATTGTATAATACTGAGATGAATAAAAGAAAATAGATTATCACAAGAGCTAAGGGGAGGAACAGACTTATAGAACGCCTGCCGACCCTGTCTATAAATCTCCCGCCAGCAATATTGATTGGAAATGAAATGATGGACTGGACGAAGAAAATCGCTCCAATTTCGATAAAACTCATATTTCTTATGGATGAAAGATATATCACAAGAAGTATCCAAGTGGGATATCTGCCGAAGCCTCTGATAAAATCTGCATAACCCATTGCCCTTATGACACTGGTTTGCGACCTTAATTTTCCAAGAATCATTGAACCTTTAATTCTGATCCGGGTTGATTCTATCTCTAATTATTAAGGATATCCTTTGTTTGATTGAAAGAAATTAATAGGAGGAGATAAATCACAATTGTTGAATGGCAGTATTTATGAAAGGGAGCTTGTTTCTATTCTTTCTGGGAAAAAGGAGTCTATAAAGAGGCTCGCCAGGAAACTGGATTATGAAAAGAGGGCTCCGCTGGAAAGTCTTATAAATTCTCCCTTCTATGTTACCCGGTCAGCAGGCTCAAAGGGCGCTGATATAGTGGCAGTAAGATATGATATTTCTATGATAATTGAAGTTAAAAGCTCTTCAAGTGACAATTTGACGTTTTCTTCTTCCAGCGGCAAGAATCAGGATCAGGCCCTTAAATTAAGTAAAATGTGTGAAGATGCCGGGCTTTTTCTGATTTATGCATTCAGGCTAAAAAATGCCATAGACGATCCCTGGAGAATATTTTCAATTCCTGGAGAGCCCAGAGGAAGATTCCGATCCCTTTATTCCATAATACCAAATGTCAAAATAACGAAAAATAATAATTTTATAATGCAATGGGAAGAAGGTCTCCCATTGCATAGAATGATTGCTTTCTTTGAAAACCTTCAATCATTATAGGGATTTTTTGATGGCCCTTTCCATTGCCTCTATACCCATGTCAACCTGCTCATCAGTAATGATTAATGGCGGGATCACTCTTATGGCACTCTCCCCAGTGGAAAGCAGAAGTACTCCCTCTTTATAGGATTCTAACTCAATCCTGTCCCTTAGTTTGGTAGCCGGCTCCTTGGTTTTTCTGTCTTTAACAAAGTCAATGGCAAGCATTAGACCTTTTCCCCTTACATCTCCTATTGCGTCGTATTTGTCCTTCAGTTCGTTGAGTCTGCTTTCCATATGCTTTCCTCTCTTTGCAGCGTTTTCAACGGCATTTTCCTTTTTCATTGCCTCAATCGTGGCAACGCATGCAACTGACGCAAGAGGATTACCTCCAAATGTATTGGAATGAAGGCCTTTTTCAGGGAAATCTATATCAGCTCTAAACACAGTAGCTCCCATCGGAATACCATTTGCAATGGCTTTTGCCAGTGAAATTATATCTGGAACAACACCAAAGTGCTCTGATGCAAAGTATTTGCCTGTTCTTCCAAATCCGCTCTGTACCTCATCCATTATTAAAAGCATATCATTGTCTTCTGCGAGCTTTTTTAGTTTTTTATGGAATCCCTGAGGTGGAACAATATATCCTCCCTCTCCCTGAATTGGTTCTACCATTATGGCGGCCAGATTTTCAGGTGGAGCATACATTTTGAAAGTATACTTTTCAATGAAATCCAATGTTAGTTCTGTAAGCTCTTCAGGGTTTTCGTACCCATCTATATTAAACACGTTTCTGTACGGATTTGGGAAAGGAACATGTTCAACTCCCGGCATGGTTGGAAATAGCCCCTTTCTCTGAATTGCTTTGGATGCCGTGAATGAAAGCGCGCCCTGACTCCTGCCATGGAATCCCCCTATGAATGCAATAAATCCCTGCTTTCCTTTGTTGATTTTTGCAACTTTAATCGCGGCTTCATTGCTCTCAGTTCCGCTATTGGTGAAAAATACCTTCTTACTGAAATTTCCCGGGGTTATCTCCTCTATTGCCCTTCCTGCATCCACCTGCTCCTTGTAGTAATAATCAGTTCCGGCAAAGTGCCAGAGTTTCCAAAGCTGTTCCTCTACCTTCTTTGTGATATATGGGTGAATGTGTCCCATGTTGTTAACACTAATACCAGCTGCAAAATCAATGAACACGTTGTCATCAACATCTTCAACGAAAACTCCTTTAGCTCTCTTTGCTACAGCTGGCAATGATTTTGTAGTCGTAGCAAGAAATTTTTCATCATCCCCGATGATCTTCCTTGCGTTTGGTCCTGGCAACTCGGTTTTCAGTATAATTTTTTGAGGTACCTCATCTTTAATTTCTCCGTTTATTTTTTGCATAAAAATCCCTTGTTAACTATATCTAATAAAAATATATAGATTTGTGAATGTAAATCGGACTACAATTACGAATATCGTATATTGTAATTTTTAACCTCATCTATTCAAATATTTTATCATTATGAAACAACAAATTTGAGATTAAAATTGTAAAGTATTTTAGAAGGAAACATATTTGAGTGGTAGATGAGGCCGAATAAGCATCAGGAAGTTTCTGGTTTTTATCAGGATGAGATTACTGACCGGGAATTTTATAGAAAACTGGCTTTAATAACCAGAGAAAAGAACATTAAGGATAGCCTTATCAAACTGTCAAATATTGAAAATGAACACGCCCTATTCTGGAAGAAGTTGGCGGATAAAAAAGGAATCTCACTTGACTCGGTAAGAACCAAAAAAGGTAAGATCAGGTTATTGATTTTTTTAAGCCGGATTATTGGAAGAAACCTTACCATAAATATACTTGAGAAA
Organism: Thermoplasmata archaeon; assembly: GCA_021818675.1. Lineage (GTDB taxonomy): Archaea > Thermoplasmatota > Thermoplasmata > Thermoplasmatales > Thermoplasmataceae. The sequence continues at coordinate 6,079 of JAKATR010000098.1, forward strand.
GGTGAAATAGAAAGCATTTACAAATATAGGAATTATATCGAAAGCAAAGATGCACAGGGCCCAGAAAAAAATGAAATTTCAAATATAATCAACGAAGAGATCAGTCATGAGCAGATCTTCCAATCGTTCAGCCCCGATAAGGATGAACAGCTGGAAGATAGCCGAGGCATAATTTACGGTATGAGCGATGGCCTAGTAGAAATTCTTGCGGCAATTGCAGGTTTGTCTGAGATAATTGGTAGCCATATTCTGGTCGCTCTTTCAGGTCTTGTGGTAGCCATCGGTGGAACAATCAGTATGTCTCTTGGGGCGTATCTGGCAAGAGTTTCCGAGTCAGAATACAAGATAACCCTTTTAAAAAAGGAGCAGCTAATTAAGAAAGGTTTAGGAAAAACTGATGAAATAAACAAAGAGAAATCTAAATCCAGAAAGGCTGCTTCGGTTGTCGGGATATCCTATATCATGGGGGCAGTGATTCCCATTCTCCCTTTCCTTTTTTTCACAAATTTTATAGCGCTCATAATATCAGTTATACTTGTTGCCATAGCCCAGGCCATATCCAATTCCATTGTAGCCCTTTCACTTAATACAAATATTTCAAAGGCTGCAGGAAGGGCTGCGCTTTTATCTCTGGCCGCTGCCTTTATCACGTATTTTGTTGGGTTTGCCTTCCACCAGTATATGAATATATATATACCATGAAATATCAAGAAAGGTTTTATTATCAGATTGTATCTTTTATAAATTGTCACTTTCAATTATAGCAAATAATTTAACAAAAGAATTTGGAACCTCAAAAGCACTAGACAACATAAATCTTGAAATAAAGAGCGGACAGGTTTTTGGTATTCTGGGACCTAATGGATCGGGTAAAACAACGTTTCTTAAAATTATTGCTGGAGTTCTTGAGTCGACTTCAGGCAGTGTTTTCATAAATGAGCTGAACACCAGTAAGGATAGAGATTTGGTTAAGAAAATAGTGGGGTATGTGCCTGAAACACCTACACTTTACGAATCTTTAACCCCGAGAGAATTCCTAAATTTTGTAGCATCTGTAAGAGGTATCAATGAGAATAAATTTAAGGAAAGGGCTGAGAACTTCTGTAATGCCTTCGGCCTGAAAGATAATCTGGATGAACCCATAGGTTCATTGTCCTTTGGAACTAAGCAAAAAGTTGCCGTAATAGGGGCTATGCTTCACGATCCAGAGGTATTAGTTCTCGATGAGGCCATGAATGGCCTTGATCCTAAAAGCTCAAAGATTTTGAAGACCCTCCTGAAAGACTTTGCGGCCAGGGGGAGATGCGTTATTTTCTCAACACATATAATGGAAGTAGCGGAAGACCTCTGCGATAGACTTGCAATATTATACAAGGGTAAAATAATTTCTGAAGGTACATTGCAAGACCTGAAAAGTGGTTCAAAGGAACAGAATCTGGAGGATATCTTCCTTGGAGTTACCGGCCAGAACCAGATAAGTGAAATTGTGGAAAATCTCAAAGAGGCAATGAAAAATTGAAAAAGTTTGATTTTTTTCTCAGCAAAAGGTTGATGATTGAACAGCGATATCAGGCCCTTAAATCAAATCAGACTTTTCTGAGAAACGTTCAGAAATCAAAGAACCCCGGGGAATACGTGGAAAAGTTTGTTCTTCGATCATATTACGGCATCTGCTTCTTCTTTACCCTCTTTTCCCTTCTAATATCTGCGGAATATTTAATTGATGGCACAACCGGATTTCAATCATTCACAGAGGGTCAGATTGGGTTTGTGATTTTCCTATATGCTCTTGTTGTGAGCGCTTCCAGCAGCTTTTTCTTTTTAAGCTCTCTTAACTCCGAAAGACTGATTGAACCGTTAACCATAATGCCTGTGGAGATCAGCCCTTTCATGATCTCTATATCATGGTTTATGTTCACCGGTTCGGCAACATTTTTCATCATATTCCCACCCCTTATTATTTCCGTATTTTTCTTTCATGATTTCCTGAGCATCTTATTCGGCTTCCTGTGGGGGGGAATTTTGATTTTTACCGGATTTTCACTATCTTCGCTTATATATGTATTTCTCAATTCCAGAAAGGCTACAACTGGCAAGAAAATGAGAAGCGGATTGATCAATGCTTTGAAACTGCTGGCCTTTATTGCTGTTTTCTCAATTTTTGATCTAAGTCTTTATTTTCCACAGTTTGTTACATATATTTCACCAAATCTCTATGGTACTGTGAAATATTTTATTCCACTTCTGAGTCTGAGATATATTGTCTTTAATACCAATCCCACTTTTCAAACAATATTATATTCTTCAATTTCAACAGGAATATACGTATTGCTCGCTTTTTTATTATTCATATTTTCCTCGAATTCAATAACCAAACTGATGATGGAGAAGGTAAACATTACCAAGAGTAACTTCACAAATATAAATAAAACTTTTAAAGTCAAATCTAAAAGGGTTGCCCTCATAGAAAAAGATATCAAGATTGTTACGAGAAAGATGCAAAATCTTACCCTCATGCTACTTCCCCTATTTTTTACCCTTCCCACTGTTTTTAGTATTTACGCGATGGGATCTATTGGAACATTGAATGCATCCAGTGCATATCTTGGGCTTCTGTCACTTCTCATAATTTCAGCATCTTTTTATTCAATGCAACTTATCATTTCGGAGGGGGACGGCCTTGAAAATTTAAGAATACTTCCTATTACCAATTGGGATATAATTAAATCCAAACTGACTACCGGGTTGATCATATTCAGCCTTTTTTCAATCCCCATCATAGTTATTCTTGTCGGGATAGGAATATTGAGGGTAACATTGGATATACTCATCGAAATTGATCTCGCAGTGGGATATATTTTTGCAAGCATCGTTTCTCTGAGATGGCTGATGAAGAAGATACCCAAAGATGCCATGACGGTAAACTTCTATTCATTCAACGGGAGCCTTGGCATTATTTTTCTTTTTGCTGTAACCGCCATATCTGCAGGAATTTTTCCAATCATGGTTATTTTGATATATACCTTTCTTGCATCCTCAATATTCAGTAATTCTTTTGAATTCTTAATGCTAATTTTTATTTTTAATATCGTCGCATTATATCTTCTTACTTCTCGTTATGAGAAGTAGCGCTTTCACTCCACGCCTGGCAAATTACAGGTATTATTTTTCATGAATCGCTACCAAAATAACATTTCCTAAATTC
>JAKATR010000023.1:0-3476 GCA_021818675.1 Thermoplasmata archaeon
CGACCGAGACAAGGTTCTGGATTTCCTGGGTGACTATTCCCTCACGTGCCATGTGAGGGAAGTGAAATTAACCCCTGAAGACGAAGAAAAGTTAAGACAGTTCCAAGAATAATTTTGTCCCAAAGCTCATTCCACTATTCATCTTATTATAATAGAATTCTGATATGACCGGATTACCTCTTATTGCTGAAAGTGTACATTGTTATATTGCTGATCTCAATGCAGAATCTCCTCTCTTTGATATTGCCTTCTGGGACTCTGCGTTCCGATCTCATTTATGGCCGGAACAATAGCTGCGAATGCAACAAGTTTTTCGGCACTCTAAAAACGGTCGATGTCACGTATCTATCCAAGAATTACCGATCCGGTGATTGGACCTATACCGGGAATATTCATTATGACATGATTTTCTATTATTGGATCAGATTTCATTGCCTTCTCAAAACTATTCTTCTAATCCATGAGAACTTTCAGTATTATGATCAGTGAGTATATCTCCATCCTCAGTGATCTTTCCGTAGATAAATTTACAGGTGAATCTGATGCGATCTTGATGATATTATCATATCTTCTTTTGGAAACATATTTCTCTATGTCAGCAGGATCAGCTGGAATGAAATCTTCAGGTGTAACATATTTGCTTAACATGTCAAGGGTATCTTCATCCATATCAATGGTATTGGACAGACCTGAAAATGGTAAATCCAATGCTCTCTTATGAGATTGTTCTTTGTTGTTCGTATCTTGTCGGTAAATATGATGTGAATGAAAATGCGCAAATTGAATCCATATGCTCTGGTGGTTGTACAATAGAATATTATATACTCCGGTACTTTCCATTCCAATCTTCATCTTGCTACTGTTAGATTTCAGTGTTCTGATCAGATCAGATAGCTCTTTAAATCTTTCATTCTTATTCTCCTTATTGCTTCCCCTGCATAAAACGTCGAAGGCATCGTCTATTGCATAATAATCAAATTTGTCCTTGGCCATATCTATTCCCAAATATATTTTCATTCTATCACCAGTCAGTTTCCCTCCCAATCTCTTTCATTCACCACAGACTTGTCTTTTATCCGCAGATATACTGCAACATCCCATCCGGGTACGGAATGAAAGAAGGGAGACGCATGCTCTTTCACGAGGATTTATCCTCAAGATCAACAACGCGTATCCCTGACCAGTTCATGGAATCAGAACTGACTAAAATATTATACAAGGTCAACAATAAACAAAGCCTAAAAGAGGCACTGCTTCAGCTGTCGAATATTATATCTCGCAGATGTTGGAGTAAGTACATTTATAGCAGAAATATCGAAGAGGAGAATGGAAATAGCTGTGTTGTTGGATTTAGATCCGGTGCGTCTCCCTAAAAAGATTCCAAGTTGTGTTCTCGACGGTATTTATGAATCATCTGAACTTTGGATTCAATAATGGTTTATAGAAGATCTTTCTGTATAGCCTGAGCTCTAAAGGAATTGCTATGGCTTCCATAACTGCGATTATAAGAAATAAATATATAATATAAAGATAATAATATATTAAATAATTTCCACCAATTGATCCAAGCTCGAATATTGAGTCATCTAAATTGAACACTTGGAGACCCAGCATGAGTCCATCTAAGAACAGGCAGAGGACAAGGTAAGAAATTCTAAAAAAATCAGAAAAAACATAAAGGAAAAGTTCTCTTCTTGTAAGATCCTTAGATGATATATCCTTAACATCTTTAGAGCGTTTTTGCTCTTTAGTTAGTATTTGGATAGACTTTGGATCTTTCAATCACATCTTCCCCACCGCTTTTCTTTCCCTCTTTCTCCCAATAGTTATAGTCGTAAATTAAACAGGAAACAAAGTGCCCCTTTCTAACTTCCTTGAGATGTGGAACCGTGGGTTCAAGCATTTTAAGAACTATTGTGTTTGGTTCGTCCCCAGGAACTATTTCAGTGATTGCACTGAATCGTACTCCTTTGGGTCTTGCCGCCTCCTTTTCTACCAGTGATTTTATTCCTCTGATTACCTCTTCCATATCATATTTGGCATCTTCTTCTATGACGAGTTCCAAGGTATATTCAGCCTCATCGCTGAGAATCTCAGCAAAGTTCGGTAAAGATTGAACTTCCTGATTTCTATATGGATCGAGCATTAGCCTCAAAGATTCCCCCATATCCCTAGGAGACCATCCGCAATTTCTCATTGCAACCTGGCATCTCGAATGAAAATAACATCCCTTGGGTGGATTAGCCGGGCTTGGAATTTCTCCTTCCAAAACTATTCTCTCCCTCTTGATGTTTGGTTCAGGAACTGGAATAGCTGACATCAGAGCCTTTGTGTATGGGTGCAGCATATCTGTAAATAGTGCCTCAGTTTCTGTAAGTTCAACCATTTTGCCAAGATACATAACTCCTACCCTGTCTGACATCATTCTAATGACACTCAGATGATGACTGATAAAAATATACGTCATGTTCCTAGACCTTTGAAGTTCCTTGAGTATATTTAATATCTGTGCCTGGACTGATACATCTAGTGCTGAAGTGGGCTCGTCTAGAACGAGTAATTTAGGTTCAATACTAATTGCCCTCGCTATAACTAACCTTTGTCTTTGACCTCCACTGAATTCGTGTGGGAACCGGTACAGATGATCTTCACTCAGACCGATTTCCATTATTAGGCTCAGAGCCTTATCTTGAATTTGCTCTGAAGTCATATCGGTTAAAAGCTTCATAGGTTCGGCAATTGAATCTTTGATCAACTTTCTTGGATCTAATGAGCTGAAAGGGTCCTGAAAAACAGGCTGCATTATTTTTCTGTATTCTTTCAACTTTCTACCGCTGATCTGTGTGAGAGAATATTTCTTTCTAAATTGATTGAGATCTGATTTAAGGTGCGATAGTTCTTGTTTATCGATCTCTCCATTTTCTTCAGATATCTGATTTATTTTTTTTTCCAGTGCTTGTATTTCCCTCAGATCCTCTTCGGGTACATCAAGATAAACATCCCCATCAGTAGGTTCAATAAGATTAAGAATTGCTCTTCCTAGAGTAGTCTTCCCGCAACCTGTTTCTCCAACAATTCCAAGAGTTTCTCCCTCTTTTACCTCAAAATTAATGTCATCGACGGCTCTTACGAAGTTTCTTGATTTTCTTACCAGACCAGCTAGTTCGAAATACTTCTTTAAATGGGAAACGTACAATATTGTCCTATTTTCATCATAATTCATCATGCTACATCATCCTCTGATTCATTGGAATACAGGAAACATGCAACTTTGTGACTTTCCGCAACTTCAGTAAGCTTTGGTTTTTTCAAAGAGCAAATATCCATGGCAAATTTGCATCTTGGATGGAACCTGCATCCTGAGGGTGGGGTTATTAAATTAGGCACATTACCGGGTATAGTCTCGAATTTCAGTTCCTTTTCCCTTTTCTTGTCAGCTCTGGGAAGAGAATTCATAAGACCGACTGTATATGGAT
>JAKATR010000023.1:3945-9030 GCA_021818675.1 Thermoplasmata archaeon
GGTCTCCTGAGCACTTTTTATTTCTCCCGTTCTTTCGAATTGAACCTGATTTAATGTTAATTCGAAAATCTTTTTTTCAATCACATAATAATTTCTTATTTCCTTTATCCTATCCAGGTTGATTTCCCTCTGATTTTCCAAAATCATTTGCGCTATCTGTTCACTAACATATTTCTGATCTGTAACATGATCCAGAAGGGAAGTTATTGATGTTTCTAAGTCAGGAATACCGAAACTTCTGGTCCAATTATTTATAATCTTTTTTCGTATTGAGTAGTCATTTACATCTCCAATTTGTTCAAGCAACGCGTTTACATCGGATGATTTCATTGTTTCTCGTTTAATAATTGAATCTGCCATTCCAATTATATTATGAAGCATTATCGCCTCTGAAATCTGTTTTCCAATTGTGATGGTGGGGTTCAGGGCAAGAAAAGGCTCCTGAAAAATCATTGAAATTTTATTTCCTCTGATTTTGGAGAGGATGAAATTGTGTCTCTTTATTGCACCTTTATTTCTTTTTATTTTAACATCAGTTTCTGAGCGGATCCTGATCTTTGCAAGAGATTTAAGATCAGATAAAATATTAAAATTATCAATGAATATTTCACCATCAAGTATTCTACCGGGTGGATCTGGTATAAGATCCATAATGGAAGTTGAAGTAACGCTCTTACCGCAGCCACTTTCTCCAACAAGCCCATAGACTTCACCTGGGTATATTTTAAATGAAACTTTCTCTAGCGCCTTGACTATTCCTTTAGAAGTGAAAAACCTTGTAACCAGATTTTTCACTTCTATATATGGTGCTTTATCCTGTACCGTCTTAATTTCTTCCTGTGTAATCATATAATTATCTCCTCAATTTGGGGTCTAAAACATCTCGCAATCCATCGCCGAACAAGTTTATTGAAATCGTAAATATGAGTAGGAACAGTGCTGGTATAACCGCTGCATACCATCCAGGACCCAGTAAAAATGGATCTGCAGTGCTAATCATAGAGCCGAGCTCTGGAGTTAATGGAGTTATGCCCAGAAATGTTAGCGGGAGGAAAGCAAGTGTTGCAAAGAGCAATATAACATTTCCTATATCCAGAGATATTTGCACGAATACAGGGGATAGTACATTAGGAATCACATGAACGACTATATTCCTTATTCTTGATGATCCAGATGCAGTTGAGGCTTCTATGAATTTCTGAGACTTAACTGAAAGAGTTATGCTTCTGGTTAATCTTGCATAAGTGGGCCACCATATTACCACAAGTGACAATGCTACAATTGTTAATGGAGGTATGGATATATTGTCTTGATAAAAAACCCTTGACAACACTGTAACTGTTATGATTGCAAATATTAGGAATGGTATACTAAAGAAAATATCTGTAATCCTCATAACTACTTCATCCACCAGTTTACCATAATACGCAGAGAATGTGCCTACAAAGATACCGATTATAGCTCCAGATACTACGATTAATGCTGAATCCCATATATCGTTATATAGGGCAGCAAACATCGCTGGAAGCAGGGGAATATTGTAATATGTAGTGCCAAGGTAATAATACCAACCGTTTGAAAATGTTGGAGGTGACGGAACGGCTGCCGCAGAAATGTGTGGGCCTGTAAACCTCTGTAAAGTTGTTACTATACCCGGTCCTACACCTAAATATTGTGGATAAACAATATCTAATATGGCAAAGAACACATAAAATGACGTTATTGATAGACCTGTCAAAGCAAGCTTGTTTTTTATTAAAAGCCTAAGAGTGTCCTTTATATCCTCTAATCGTGGATTTCTCTTCTTCGTTTCTTTATTTGCATTTGGGATCATGTTTACTGTTTCCAACTTTTATCACCTCAATATCTAATTCTGGGGTCCATCAACGCATATAGAACGTCGACGATCAAATTTGCAAGAACCAGCACTATTCCAAAAAACAGAGTGGTGCCGAGTATTCCAAAGAATTGAATGTAACCACCTGAAACAGTTGATATCCCAAACCTACCAAGTCCATTTATTCTATAAACTTCTTCTATAACAACGACGCCTCCAAGTAGACTAGAAAATACAAGCCCAAATACGGTTATTGAGGGGAGAAGGGCGTTTTTCCTAACGTGCTTCTTTAAGACCTGTTTTTCAGGGACTCCTTTTGCCCTCGCTGTCTTAACATATTCCTGATTTGAAGCATCTACCATTCCTGCCCTAATAAATCTCAGAAGACCTGCAAGCAAACCATACGAAAGTGCTATGACTGGAAGAATTAAATGACCAAATGCTGAAAGTGCCAATGAAAAATGTCCATTAAGAAGGGCATCAAATACTAACATATGGGTTGGTTGCGACACGCCGTTCTGTATGAAACTATATTGGACATTTTTTGGATAACCCTGACCATAGATATATGATGGAAAATACGGACTTGCGATCAGCTGAAGGAGTAATGCCAGAAAGAAGGTGGGCATAGCATAGCCACTGAGTGAAAATACCCTGCCCACTTGATCTGAAACGGAATTTGGTTTGGAGCCGATATATGTACCCAAAGGTATGGCGAGTATAATTGAGAAGATTACTGCGAATATTGCTATCTCAAGGGTCACTGGAAAATATTCAAATATACCAGCCAATACTGGACCGGTGTAAAATGAAGTACCTCCTGAAGCATTTGGATACATAAAACCCCAATTACCATGAATTATACTATTAACATAGATTAGAAACTGCACTGGAAGAGGACGGTTCAACCCTAGAGTGTTGATCGCCAATTGTGTATCCGCTTGCCTTTGGGCAGAGGAAAGTACCTTCTGTGGTATAAACTGTTGAATCAAATATGACTGTGGTAAGGCGTTTAACATAATGAAGGTCAAAAGCAGCAACCCCAAAAGCGTTGGTATTAAGACCAGTAACCTTCTTATGATATAATACTTTAATTCCATGTATTAACACGAAAAAAAAATCAGTATTTAAGTTCTTTGGTGAAAATAGTATCTCCGAAGATAAATAATGTATTTTTTGAATATTAATCAATCCTGATTTACGTGAGGTACTCAGTTCTCGATTCACTTATCCGGTATGGTAACTATTCAGATGTCATGAGAAAAATTTTTCTGTCCACGTCTGCATGACGGTGCAAGCGTGAGAGCTGGAGAGACAGCCGTCAGTTGACTTGACCCTTGAGGTCGCTGTTTAGATTGGCTGTCCTTCGCTCGACATAATACCCTCAAACAATGGTGAATAGAAGTCTGTCGAGTTATCTCCGACTCTAAACTCTCACTCACCACAATGGAGGTGATTGGAATCATAATAGGCATGAGACTGTGTGAAAATTCCTGGATACAGTATTTTAGCACGTTTTGGACGATGAGTTTATTCATGAAGCCGCAATATACTGTGTGATGAGTGGATCATATGTTTCAGGTGCGGGCAGGAGACAGCTATTGCTTCTTCCAGACATGATTTAGGACTGTGTGGGAGAAAACAATCCTGCAAGATTCATCGACACATTCGTTGACAGCATTGATCTTCATGATCTGGGGTTCAGGTATGCTGTTCTCGAGAATGGCGCTGGAAGACCTTCATACGATCCACATGATCTGTTGAAGATCTATCTCTGGGGCTATTACAATGCCATACGTTCTTCAAGGAAACTTGAGGCGGAATGTAATCGCAACATTGAGGTCATGTGGCTTACCCGCAAACTCAGTCCGGACTTCAAGACAATATCAGATTTCAGGAAGGATAACATTGAGTGCATAAAGAGCGTGTTCTCAGCATTCAACAAACAGTGCTTGATTGATGGTCTCTTCGGAGGAAAGACAATAGCCATAGACGGTACAAAGATAAGGGCATGGAATTCAAGGGATCGAACCTACAGAAGGGATACAGTGGAAAAGCAAATCGCCGAGATGGATGAGAAGGTTGAGAAATATCTGAGTGATATGGACGAGAACGACGCAAAGGAGAAAGACGAGCCTGAGATAACCAACATGAAGGAAAAGATAGAATCCATGAAAAAGAGGATGGAAAAACTGAAGGGGATAAAGAAGACCTTGGATTCGGAGAAGAGTGATGAGGTATCTCTCACCGATCTTGAAGCAAGATTGATGAAGACAAGGAATGACATAGTGAAATATTTCACGCATCTCTGGACAAAATACGAAATTAATTATGATCCATGTTGTTTATTGCCTTATAAATGGCAGCAAAGAGGATATACACACGAGGAGAAATTGAAAATAGTCCTGGAGGGAATGAGTGGTACCATATCGGTATCTGATCTTTGCAGGAAATATGATCTAAGACAGGCAAGATTCTATTACTGGAAGGATCAGCTTCTGAACAGTGCACCTGAAATATTTGAGAATCGGGGAAGAAAGATCTATGAGGATCGTATAAGGTCAGAGAAGGATATTGAAATTGCAACGGAAGTTCCATTAAAAATTTAAAAGAAAACCTCAAGAGGATTTACTGATCATATGAAAGGACACCAGAAACTTGAACTCTTCCCGAATTCAGGTAAAAAATTCAATTAATATATATGTTCTTTAAGACTTTCAATATATATCAAAATTTAATAAAGAAAATATGGATTCTCATCTGAAAATAAAATATTTGCCCAATATAACTGTTTGAAATTATAAAATTTAGAAACTCAGGCCATAGTATTTTTGTCGTCGCCCTTCATTGTCATTATGATCAAAAATAGATCAATCATAATCCAGACTAACCCAATGATCAGCCACAGGTAGTTTGGATATATAAATATAGAAATAATTAGAATTAGGACAGGTAGTAGATATTTAACAAGTCCTGTCAAAAATTCCTTCAATACCATCTATATCTTCATCCGAAAAGTGAACTGAGACCTGCCATTGCATCTTCTTCTGAGACTTCTGGCTTTTCATCCTTCTTTTCTTCCTTCTTTTCAGCTGCCTTTTCTTCGTGATGGCCCTGAGCGGGTGCTGCAGCGATCTGCTGTGTTGAGGCGTTCTTTATTACATCCTCGATATTAACCTCCTTAAGGCTTGATACCAAGGCTTTAAGTCTGGCATCATCTGCTTTGATTCCTGCTTCTTCCATCACTT
>JAKATR010000039.1 GCA_021818675.1 Thermoplasmata archaeon
CAACTGTCGAAATAGATAGATATTATTATGACTAAATGATAAGGAGTCATGGCATCTTCGGATATTTTAAAAGAGATGATAGGCCAGTTCTCTGGGAACGAACTGGTCAAGAAGGAAATAGCCAGCTTTGATAAAACCTTCCAGTTTTCCACCACGGAAGGTAAGGATTATTTTGTGACTGTTGCCAATGGCGATATTAAATTTGCTGATGGAAAAGCGCCCTCGGCCAGTGTAACTATAACAGGAAAGGATGAAGTGCTCTCAGATCTTTATTTGGGAAAGGCTGATCCAGTAATGTCCTACATGTCAGGTAAGATAAAGGTTTCAGGAGACATAATGAGCGCCACCAAGATCATGGGGCTTTTGAAAAAATTGAAGAAGTGATTTTATGGATTTTAAGAAAATTACCGTAATCGGCGGAGGTATAATGGGAAGCGGAATAGCTCAGGTCATAGCTACTTCCGGTATTAATGTGACAGTGGAAGATGCTTTTAAAGAAGCGTTGGATAAATCAAAGAAAACAATAACAGAAAGCTTGGGAAAGTTTGTGAAATCAGGAAAAATTTCTGAATCTGATTCCGCAACAATTCTATCAAGAATAAATTTCAGCAGTGATCTCAAAGAAGCTGTTTCAGGTTCCGATATTATTATAGAAGCAGTCCCGGAGATTCCAGATTTAAAGATTAAGATATTCAAGGATATAGAAAAGTTTGCAAATGCTGAAGCCATTTTGGCAACGAACACCTCCAATATTAGAATTTCAGAGATTTCCGCGTCAATGAATGATCCAGGCAGGCTTGTGGGAATGCATTTCTTTAATCCTCCTGTTATAATGAAACTTGTTGAAGTGATTAAAGGAGAAAAGACGCATGATAAGAATTTTGAGGGGATCTTTGAACTGGTAAAAAAGATTGGAAAGGTTCCAATCAGGGTTTTAAAGGATACTGCCGGTTTTGTAGTAAACAGAATAAGTGCACCGGAATCCCTGTTCTTCTGCATGCTACTTCAGGAAGGAGTTGATTCACCAGCGTCTATAGATAATTTCGCCAAGTCACAGGCACTTCCCATGGGGCCATATGAACTGATGGATTATGTGGGTATAGATACAGTTGTTCATTCTCTGGAATATTATTCGAAAACTCTTTCTCCAGATTATGGAAAATGTACGTATTATAATTCCATGATGAAGGATAACAAACTCGGACTAAAAACTGGGGAAGGATTCTACAGATGGGAAAACCGAAAAGCAGTTATACCTCAGACACAGGCATCAGATAAGGTTGAACTCATGGACATCCTGTGCCTGGAAGTCAATGAGGCGGTGAAGCTTATAGAAGATGGAGTTACAAGCCCTGATGATATTGAAACCGGAGTTAAACTTGGCATGAACAGGCCATTTGGACCAATATCTGTCGCTTCAGGGTTAACAAATTCAGAAATTAAAGAAAAGCTGGAAAACATTTCAAAGAAATTCAATATTTCAGTCTTTGAGCCGGCCAGAAGCATTAAGGAGGGGAAGCTAAAAGAAGTCCTGTCAGGAAAAGTCGAAAGAAAGGATACAAAGGCAAAGGAAGCTAAGCATTCAGAAACAGAGTTAAAATCAGAAGGACTGATCTCAATAATAAGAGATAACAGAGTTGCCAGGCTGGAAATAAGGAATGGAAAAAACAACCTTTTGAATGCTGGCGTTCTCAATGAACTTGAAAATGCAATTGATTTGCTTTGGAATGACAAGGAGATATATGTCATTGTTATTGCTGGTTCTGGAGAAGTTTTCTCAGCCGGAGCTGAATTGACACAGTTTATTCCTGGAGGAATTGATTTTGTTGAATATTCAAGAAAAGGTGAACGATTATTCAGAAGATTGTCAGAAATTCCAAAAATAACAATAGCAGAAATGAAGGGATATGTTTTAGGTGGTGGATTTGAGCTCTCGCTAAACTGCGATATCCGTGTATCAACACCAGAGACGGTGATTGGATTTCCGGAGGTTACAATTGGCTTACTGCCCGGTTGGAGCGGAACTCAAAGGCTTCCAAAACTCATTGGAATGTCAAGAGCCACTCACCTGATTCTTTCTGGAGAGAGATTCGATGGAACTGCTGCATACAATCTCGGAATAGTTTCAAAACTCTTCCCCAAAGAAGAAATTAAGACTAAGACCATGGAATTCGCAAAAGACCTTTCTGAGAAAGTGTCTCCCATTGCTGCAGCACTTTCCAAGAGACTTATAAACAAAGGATCAGAAATGTCAATGGATAATGGCCTGGAGATGGAGGCCATATCAATGGGTCTCCTGTATACGACAGATGATTTCAAGGAAGGAATTTCTGCCTTTGTACAAAAAAGAAAGCCGGATTACAAATTCAAGTAATCCCAAAATTTTCATTGATGATTTTCATCCGGGACATTAAGGTCAGAGAATGAAACAAAAAAACAGTGTTTCTTAAAAATTGTTTAAGCAAAGTTGTTGTTAGCGAATTTATCTATCGCACATGATAAAATAGTTTGGAAATAACTCTGTCTTTTCAAATGCGTTAAAATAATACAATTTTTAAAATTATTATTGAAATTGGAATAGGTTTATGGAAATTTTAGTTAAACTCCCTCTTTTCAAATATAAATAAACCTAAGATCGTTGATATTATGAAATATCCTGCCATGATTATTAGACCCTCTGAGATTGTTGCATTGTATGTGGTTGTTGTAAGAGTGCGTCCATGCCCTAAGTGGGTCACAGTGGTTACAACATGCGCTGGAAATGGCACTGTAAAAATATTTGATATGATTCCCGAAGCATAGGTAATGATGAACCATGGCTCAATTCCTACTAAACTCGAAATTAACAACTGGATCAAATTAAAAGCAAACAGGAAAAGGATGACCGTAATTATAATTGAATAAGCGCTTGACTTAAAAAGAGAGCTGAAGAAGAATGCAAATCCAAGAACGGCTGCCAGGTATAAAATGGAAAATGCAAGCGATTCCCAGAGCTCATATGGAATGCTGGCTCCAAAGTAATATACACCATTAGCTATGGTAATTGCAAGGAATATAATTATGATTAGAAACGATGCGATGAAAGAGGCTATCCATTTTCCTATATAGATGGATGATCGTCTTATTGGCCTGCTTGCAATGAAGAATCCGGTTTTGTTCTGAAATTCCCCAGATATGGAATCTCCTCCAAAGAAAATAGCGGATAGTATTATGATGAAGGTTATAGATTGCCCCACCCATCCACTGTAAAAGCTCAGAGATGAGGAGAGAAATGATTGTGGTCTGTAATATCCAATGATTCCTGTTAACAATAAATCTATTATTAATCCTATTATTAGAAGAATTAGAAATCTCCTTGAACGAAAATAGTTCAATATCTCAAATTTAGTAATGATAAATAGCTGATCTATGCTTCCCGGTATTTTTTTCTCCTGATTAATATCCACATTCATAGTTTCCATATCAATCACAATGTCTCCTTTATCAAATTCAAATAGGTATCCTCCAATCGTGTAGAAGAACTCTTAAACCCCACAAGACCAATCTGCATTCCTGCTAGAGTTGCAAGTATGTATTCCTGACTTTTTAATCCCCCGGTATATTTGATCTTTACGGTACGTGAATCTAATTTTTCAACTGAAACAATTCCGTCTATGCGTGAAATTTGACTGTTGATTGATTCATCAATGGCCCTTGAAAACTGAGCTTCTGCGGAATCATCCACCGTTGAAAACTTATCGGTAATTTCTTCCAGCGGCCCATAAGCCAGCAGTTTACCATGGTCAATCATTGCAACCTCATCACAGACATCTGCAACTTCATTCAGAAGGTGAGAACTCATGAAAATTAGCCTGTCCTTCTTCTTCAGTGATTTTACTATATCACGAACTTCAGCCATTCCCCTTGGGTCCAGACCGCTGGTTGGTTCATCGAGTAAAATTATGGATGGATTCCCAATAAGTGTTGAAGCAATATTTACCCTTTGTTTCATACCCTTTGAAAATTTTCCAACACTTTTATCGAGCCAATCTGTCATCTTAACCTCAGCTACTACCTCTTCTATCTGTGATGACCTTTCGCTTCTGGGTACCCCTCTTAATTCTGCAACTAAACTTAGTGCTTCCCGTACTGTCATTGAAGGATATATCTCCGGAGTTTCTATAAGGGCAGAGCAGTCTGAAAGCGCTTTTTTCTTATTTTGTTGAACATTAATTCCATTAATAATCGCCTGCCCGGAAGATGGCCTGATTAAATCGGTGAATATCTTCAAAGTTGTTGTTTTTCCAGCGCCATTTGGTCCCAGAAATCCTACACACTTTGATCCAGATAAATTCAGATTGAGATCTGAAAGAGCGGTAAAAGACCCGTATTTTTTTGTTAAATTTATTGCCTCTATTACATTGTCATCCAATTTTCCAACCTCGTATACTGCCATATAATTAATCAATATAAATCGTTTTTCGATATTTCGATCCTGCAAGGCATATATCATAGGATGAAAGTTTAATTAATAATGAAATATCATCCCATGAGCGCCACTGTAGCTCAGGTGGTAGAGCAGCTGACTTGTAATCAGCAGGTCGGGGGTTCAAATCCCTCCAGTGGCTCTTTTTGAACCCCGCGTGGTAAAATCAAATTAAGTTATTTCTCAAAGTAGTCTTTTTTGAAGTGGTACTTGAAGAGCCATTCGTAGTGACCATGGAGGGATCCCCAGTAAATTTTTTCCATTGCTTTCTTTTCCATGTAATTCATGGTTGACGGTTCTATTTTTTCCACTGGTCTATCATATGTTCCTACGACGAATGTTGCTTTGTGGAAACCTGTCTCCATGGAACATTGCGTCCTCCCCGTAAATTTTATTTTTTGTTCCGTACCCGTAATCTCAGCTGCAATGTTATTGGCCACAACTATCCCCTCAAGGTGGGCTTCGACTCCAGCCTTCGATATTGGAATATTTGTTGTATCTCCAATGGCAAATCCATTGTCATAGGTTGTGATATGAAGATCCTTTTTGTCTACCTTAACCCACCCATCTTCATCAGACATCTCTGAACCCTTAAGAAATCCAGCTGGTTTATGGGGAGGAGTGAGGAACAGATAGTCATATTTCAAAGTCTCACCTTCCAGCGATGTGAGTTCCTTTTTTTCTGCGTCTACCGTATCTGTATTGAAAGCGGTAATGCTTTCTATGTCCCTTCTCTCGTACATGGGTTCTATTACTTCATTTATTGATTCCGCGGAGTAGATTCTAGTGAATGGTGTAATATAAACTATTTCAACGTCATCTCTAATTCCTCTCTTCCTGAAGTATTCATCGAGCATAAACGCAGATTCGTTTGGTGATGGGGGACATTTATAAGGCAATCCTCCTATTCCAACCACAATTTTACCAGACTTTATTGATGAAATTCTGTTATAGATCAAACTTGCGTTATACGCATCAGTATGAAAGTCCATATTTGCCTGTTTCAGACCATCAATCTGCTCATAGTCAGGTGAAGAACCTGTGGATATTATGATATAGTCATAATTGATCTTCTCGCTGCTGCCCTCAGTTTTTACATACCTGTCTGCCAGATCTACCTTCTCCACATTGTCATAGACCATTTTCACACCTGTGGAAACAAGTTTTTTCACCGGTCTCCTGATCTTTGATGGATCGGTTCCTCTGAATGCAACTTCCAGATATCCTGGCTGAAATTCCTGTTCTCTTTTTTTATCGAACAGAGTTATGGTTACTTCGCCATTCTTAATTTCCTTTGACAGATCCTTTGCCAGTTTGCTTGAGGTTATGAGACCTCCAGCGCCGCTTCCTATAATTGCTATATTTTTCATTTTTATCACCTATGGGTTTGGATGGGCAATTTTTTTGTTCATGTCTCTGAAATAATGGTATATGGTAATGGCAAGCCCAAGTGCCATTACAATTATTCCCGCAATTACCATTACTTCTCCCTCTTGTGTAATCAGCGGAGAAGCCACTTTGATCAGATATTTTGAGTTGGCACTTATGCTTTCCAACCCTATTGCCACCAGAATTAACCCAAATATAACTGAAAATGCTGATTGTTCAATCAGTCCACTGTGTGCCTTGCTTTTCTTCCCCTGTGTTTTTGTCTTTTTCTCCTTAGAGGCAAAGGCTGAACTGAGAAATATATATACAAAGTAGCCTGCGATACTTCCCAGAATTATGCCAACTGTGAAAACCAGCCCAAAAAGTGAAAGCCCGGCCAGTCCACTCCAGAAACCCCCTACACTGCATCCCTGAGCAATTCTTGCCCCGATTGCAATTATTATTCCTCCTGCGAATCCTATTGACAGATCTCCAATTTTGCTTGCAGATCCTGAAGGTAGACGAATTTTGAACGTGCCCCTTGCCATTGAGAATATTGCAGAACCTGCAATTATCATCAGGATGAAAAAGGAGAATGCACTAATAACAGGGATTGTTTGATACCAGTTATTTGAAACTCCGCTACCACCGAGATATAACCCAAAAGGAGAAAGCAAATATTGTGAGAAAAGAGCAACAGGTGTTGTGACCCCAAGATAGTTAAATGAATGCCCTGCTGCAAAGATAAATGACGCAATCATTGCAAGGGAAAATACTGTGCCAATGAAATATGGTGAATTCAAAATGGCCTTTGATCCGCTTGCTACAGATTTTCCTGCACTTGCCAGCCTCCTCTTCCTCAATGTCAGGGAAACCCATAAGATGGAAAGGAAGAAGAGAATTCCAATAATCGCAGCGCCAGCCGAAGCTGGTATGCCAGGTAGAATGTTTGGAACATAATTTAGGGAACTTCCGTTGGCAACATTCCCGGTTCCATTATACTTCCACCAGTAGGAAAGGTTCATCCAGTTGAAAAGTGGGAATGCAAAAATTATTGAACCAAGAGCCAGCCCAAGTAACTCCACCCAGTTTACAACATAACCTGAACCTGATTTCCAGAGCATTCCCACCATGCAACCCTGTCCCAGCATCATGCCGAAACCAAAGATGAATGATCCAAGGAGTGTAAACCATCCTGCACCTGGCAGGAATGCGTATGCGTCAATGACAGGAACTGCGCCGATTGCCACCAGTACGCCTGTGCCCAGTGCAGAAACTGCAATGCTAATCAGTATGATCTCATATATACTACTGTATCTTAGTCCCATAACCTGATGAGTTGCGATTACCATGCAATAGGTTTTTTTCTCAGCGTATCCTCCGAACAGGAAGCCAAGTATGGCATAAAATATAACTGCCAAAATTGGTGCATATATTAGAAGAGGGATTGCTGCCATACATATCGCCTTCCTATGACTTCTTACCTGTTACTCTGATTGTAATTTCGAAGGCGTTTTCAACATCTTTCGAACCTACAAACTCGTTTTTAGTTCTCTCGCACCATGCCTTTGAATCTGGAACTGCTCCCGGATCGTTTGCAACCAGAATGATCAGATCGCCATTCTGGGCCTTTTTATAGGCTCTAATGAGATCTGTAATAGGCCCTGGACACGCTGTTCCTCTACTATCCACATTTAATGTTGTCATTTTTCTCACCTCATAGCGTAATTATCTGATTCTCGGCTGACTGAATCATAAAATTGGTTGCCCCCACAATATCCTCGACCATTGGATCAAGGTCCTTTTTCTGAATGTTTAAGGCACTGGACATTAGCGAACAGACATATACCTTAACATCGCCGTCTTTGACGGAATTTTGGAGAAGTTCATGCCATCCCTCAAACTTTATTTTTTGTAGGCCATCTCTAAGCTGCTTCATATAGCCCTCGAAACCCTTTGGTACTATTGGCTCTTTCTTATACCCATCTTTAAGAAATAGAGGAAGCGCTGTTCCTGTAACAAATATTCTCAATGGCATCCCCAGATTTACCGCTGTCTGGGTCAACACTCCGAGCATGACCATTTTCTCCTCCGTTCCCGTGGAAATAACTATTGATACCCCTTTATCTGTCATCTTAATCATCTCTTTGTAATAATATATCTCAAGGATAACAATAAATTCAACACCTTATTTGTAAGGCTTAAGAGTGTGACAAATTTGTTCTCGTAATAAGACAATAATAGCCTTGCATACTTCATAAATATATATCGTTTATTCGACATATTAACAAAGTAATATAAAGACGTCATACCTTATCGTCATGCATAGTGCCCTGATTCTGATCGAAAATATTTTCAAAAATCTAAATAAAAAGTGGAACTTTTTCCCATCGTACTGATTTTGTTTAAGGTAAAGAAAAATTTACTTTTCTATTTATTAGCACAGAATAACTTTGTTGTCATGGATCAGAAAGAAGTAAAGCTGAGAATATACGGGATGACGTGCGACGATTGTGTTGTAAATGTTACCAGAGCCCTTAAGGAACAGCCCGGGGTTATTGATGTTAAAGTTTCTTTGAAGGATGGTGCTGGCGTTGTCAATGTAAATCCTGATGAAGTAAAACCACAGGAACTTCTCAGAAACAAAGTTTTTGTTAAGCCCTCACACTATAAGGCAACGCTAGTGGAAGATTAAGGAGGCTGGATATTATGAACAGTGAAATACAGACGTTTGATCTGATCATACTTGGAAAGGGAGCTGCTGCATTTTCAGCAGCTATTAAGGCCTCAGAGATCAGTAATGGAGAGATGAAAATCGCAATGATTGGCATGGGACCACTTGGAGGGACCTGTGTAAACGTTGGTTGTGTTCCATCCAAGTACCTTCTGGAGGCTTCCCACGCCGTTTTCAAACCTGAGCACCCTAAAATGGAGGGCATTTTTGAAACGCCCATAAAACACGATTTTTCCAGAATTATGAAAGGCTTAAGGAACTATGTCAGTCATGCAAGAGATGTAAAGTATTCAAAAGTTATAGAGAGTTACCAGAATGTCAAAGTAATTGAAGGGCTTGGAAAATTTGTGGACAGAAAAACAGTAATGATTACTAACGCAGATGGGAAGGAATTATCAAGAATTTCCAGTTCAAACATATTGATCGCAACAGGTTCGACTCCCACTTCCCCTAATATTGAAGGGCTCTCCCATACTGGATACCTTACCAGCAATACGCTATGGGATATTGAAGAATTACCTGAATCGATTGCAATAATAGGTGGAGGGGCAATTGGACTTGAAATGGGACAGGCGTTGCTGCATTTAGGTTCGAAGGTTGTTGTTATAGAAGCTCTTGATTCACTGCTTCCGCAAACAGAACCTGAAATAGGAAGTTCCCTGAAAACTTTGCTTGAAGCAGAAGGGATGAAATTTTACCTCAGAGCAAGGGTCAATGCAGTTAAGAAAACTGCGAGTGGAAAAACGTTGGAAGTCCTTACACACAGAGGAAAAGAAAGTGTTGATGTGAAGGAGATCATTGTTGCCACGGGTAGAAAACCGAATACTGAGACTTTGAATCTGGAAGCTGCCGGCGTGAAAACAGATCCCAGAGGCCTTATTATTACATCCCCAACCATGAAGACGTCTGCACCGGGCATTTACGCCGCAGGGGATTGTGTTTCAAAGAAGATGTTCCTTGAAACCCTGGCTGCAAGAGAAGGAGTAATTGCTGCCAGCAACATGTTTGGGGAGGAATTGAAAATTGATTATGAATCATCTACATGGGCGGTTTTTACAAGTCCACAGGTAGCAGGAGTGGGAATGACTGAGAATGAATTTTCGAAGACTAACGGCTCATGTTCGTGTAGACTATTTTCCCTGTCAAATCTCACAAAGGCTAGTATAATGGGGGAAACAGAAGGTATCATAAAGATCACAGTCGATCCAAGAGATAATAGAATTGCCGGGATGCATATAATGGCGCCAAATGCCACTGATATAATTACTGAAGGCGCCTACGCTGTGAAAAATGGATATACCATTGATGATATTATATCCACAAGCCACATATTTCCCTCAATATCAGAAGGTATAAAGCTTGCTGCCCAATCCTTCATAAGAGACCTGTCGAAAATGGCATGCTGTGTGGAGTAATAGCTATGGAAGAAGATCAAGTAATTTCGAAATACCAGTTTGCTGAAACTATTGAAATTCTAAGAAAAGCCATAGAAGATAATGGTCTCAAGGTGGTTTCATTCATTGATGCAAGAGAAAACCTGAAAAAAATCGGCGCTAATATTGGAGGGAATTCTATACTGGAGGTCTTCCATCCAAAGTTTGCTCTTGAAGTCCTTCAGCATGATCTGAAAGCGGGTATCGTTCCTCCCTTGAGAATTTATGTTTATGAGGATGGCAATAAAACAAAGGTAGTTGCGCAAAGTGCATCGAAGCTGTTTGAACCTTTCACCGGACTTGGAGATCTTGCCAGACGGATTGATCGCATGATTCAATCCATAACGAGCTCAGTGACATCCTCCCCCAGCTAACGCAGAGGGCTTCCCGTTTCAGTGACCGGAGTTTCCATTGCTGACAGATCTCCAATCTCCACGAGCTTAAACCTTGAAAGATTCTGATTTTATTGAATCTTCAACTATGTTTTGGCAGCAAACTAACGGGAATGCGATCGTGTCGGTCCAGTCCAGGTTCAAAAGCAAGGTTATATTACGTTTTTATGTACTTTCATAATATATAACAGGTTATGGAATTGTAAGCATTGCCTGAATAAGAATAAGAAGATGATTGAGTGTTTACTCGCCGTTTAATCCTTTATTCCAGGTCCATAAAACTGTGCAAAATATGGCTGTACCCTGAAAGTTCCCATAGCTGTTCCCTTAAGCGATCCCTATCTGGCTTTTCCTTCAGCAATTCGAGTATGCTTGAATCCCATTTTTCAATGTCATTTTTGAAATTTCTTACGATTTTCGAAGCGTCTGGATGAGAGAGAATAGGAGCATTGGTATTTCCAGTAAGTGCACACATTTGCACAAATCTGGCCAGGGCAAGATCCAGAAAATAGAATTTCTCCATATCTATGACAAGGTATATACCCTCTGTCTCTCGATACATGAATATATCTGATCCCCTTGGCAGTTCCATGTATTTTTCCCATTTGACTCCTGTAAGGTAATCCTCGGGAAATTTCTTGAAGCCAATCCTTTGTTTGAGATCATCCCACTCTATCATCACTTACCCTCCACTTACCCATAATATGAAAGCAGCTTTTCAAGAATAACATTATCTTTAACCAATTCCTTAAGCAGTTTTTTAACTTTTTCATTTTCGTATTTGAAGCGATGAAATTCCAGAGTATCCCTATCCAGATCCATAATCACATATGATGGGGCAGGATTACCATCCCTTGGCATTCCACAGCTTCCCGGGTTAATAATCCTTGCCTTGTATAGTGCTGGAAAATGTGTATGCCCTGACATAATCCATGAAAATCTCTTCAGGTTCGGATCTTCGGCTATGCGTTCCATTTCTTTTCCATAGGTGTATTCAAAGAGATTATCGTATGGAGAACCATGCATCATAAGGCAGCGAACCCCATCTAACTCAATGTCTGTTTTGATTTTAAATGTGTTAAGAATATCTTTAGAGGATTTATCCAATAATTTGTTTGTGATATTTTCCATGGTATAAAGGGCAATATCTAAGGTCTTTGGACTGCACTTCGGATCCGCACCATAAAGAACTGCATTATCATGATTTCCCATGATTCTATGTTTCACGTTGTCTTTGATCCATTGAAGCGTATCAACAGGTTGAGGACCATAATTAATAGCATCTCCCAAAAAAATTACCTCATCATATTGTTCAATTTTATCCAACTCTTTTAGGGCTTCGTAATTTGAATGTACGTCAGAAATTATAAGCAATTTCATATTTCTAAATGTTCTCCAACGATTTACGACTTTACCTTGCGATTTTTCTGTACATCATAACGGCTGGAAAATCTGAGATAAAAGGAAGAGAGAAAATATCCTGAAAGTGCTGATATTAATATGTAACCGATGTCAATTATGTCTCCCTTAAATGGATATATTAAGACAAAGAATAGTCCAAAAATTATTCCAAGAACTATTCCGCGCTTTCCCGGGCTTAATTTTCCAAAAAGTTGTCCAGTTCTCTCAAATATTAAGGAGATAATTATTCCTCCCATCAGACCTAATATTATAAGTGCAATAACAAGTACAAAGGCAAATGTTTGAAAAGATGGTGCTGGTGATGTTCCGCTGGAATTCAAAAAGGATGTTACCTGACTCCGGTTAAGAGATAGGATCAGGTAGGAAAAGAATCCAGTAAAGACCCCCCAAAAGCCGCCTGATAATATACCGGCTCTGAACAGACTTCTCGAAATGGCCATTAACGCTTAAGACGAAGATGGCTTTTATAATTTGCTAAGCCGCAAAATTTAGTAATGTTTACAATGATGAGACACATCTTGCATTATGTTTACCGGGAGAGGAGACAAAGGTGAAACCGATACGGGAACGGGCCAACGTGTGAACAAGGGATCCCCAATAATCGACCTCGAAGGAGACCTTGATGAACTGAATTCCTTCGTTGGATTTGCCAGGTCCATTTCCAGATGGAACGATATAAAAGGTGATCTTGAAGCAGTTCAGAGAGATCTTTTCACAGTAGGCGAGCATGTAACATTAAAAGGAAGAAAGAGGATCATTACCGATGACAGGGTCACATGGCTTGAGGATAGAATTGCTCAATATAGTAAGGAGTTTGGAAAGGTAACATTGTTTGTTCTTCAGGGAGGTTCACAGGAAGCATCGTCATTGCACATAGCCAGAACAGTTTGCAGGAGAGCAGAGAGAGATTTGACAAGAATAGCAGCAGAAAGAGAGATCGATAAGGCTGTACAGGGATATATGAACAGGCTTTCAAGTCTATTCTTCTATCATGCCCTTGTCTCCAATAAGAGGCTTGGTGTCGAAGAAGAAATATGGCCCTTAAAGTATCCGTGAACCGAGAGATTTTGGAAGAGATTTCTCTTCTGCCGCATATTTGAATATTGTGTTGACCATTTTTTCCCTTCTGATCGTGGTCGGTTCCCCATGGCCCGGATATACTTTATAATCTTCACCGATCTTCCACAGTTTCCAAAGGCTTTCAACCATGTCTGTCTCAGAACCGCCTACATCTATTCTCCCTATACCACCGGCAAACAGGGTGTCTCCTGTCATCAGATTCCTATCAAAGGAGAATATGGTACTTCCCGGGGTATGACCCGGATATTCATTTCCATCAATATCTATTTCACCAATTCTAATGGTAATATGCCCCATGAAGGTTTGATCCGGGGAAGGTGCCTTGAAGACAGCTCCATGGATAAATTCTCCTATGAGCTTTTCTGATTCCCTCATGATAGGAACTTCCTTAGAACTTATTATGAATTTAGCATTGAACTGTTTTTTTAGCTCATCTGCTGCGAGAACATGATCAAAGTGACCGTGTGTGGCAAGGATATATTTGGGTGTGAGCCTGGATTCCTTAATGTAATTAATAATAAGTTTACTGTTTCCTCCCGGGTCCATTATAGCACATTCCCCTGCACTTCCAATTATGTAGCAGTTAGTCATAAGCTGACCAACAGTTATCTTTTTTAACGACACCATTCCGGGCATTGAATAAATATCATCCATTGGCAAATAAAGATTAGTATTATAATCAATTCAGAAAAAAACGGGTTTTCCCGCAGGAATATTCTGGCAAGTGCGATCCTGATATTTTACTCTAATCTTTGAACGTTTACCCTTAATTCTAATAACTAAAACTTAAATAAACGGGTATGATGATATACAATGCCACTGATTAATGATGAATACCGAAAGCTTTTGACCAGTGAATTCCAGAAAATACTGGTTCACGATGTTAAACTGATTGTTTTTATCAAGGAGGGGGAAGATTGTAAATATTGTGCAGAGACCGTTACCCTCTGCAATGAACTCACCGAACTCAATAAAAAAATAACCTGTGAAGTTATAAAAGAAAATGACCCTCTTGTTTCAAAATACAATATAGAGAGATACCCGGCAATTATAGTAACCGGAAATGGGATAGAGGATAGCAGGGTAAGATACTATGGAATTCCTTCCGGTTATGAATTCGGAACTCTGATTGAAGATATTGAAGAAGTATCAAGGGCAAAGAAAGAGATTGATGAAAAAGCCCTTGCAAAAATCTCCACAATCAACAAACCCATCAAAATAAAAGTATTCGTAACTCCAACATGCCCATATTGCCCAAGAGCCGTAAAAATAGCTCACAAATTTGCAATAGCAAATCCAAACATCATAGGAGAAATGATTGAAACTCACGAATTTCAGGAGGATGCGACCAGGTTTGGGGTATCAAGCGTGCCGCACATAGTCATAAATGATGATGTGCAATTCGTTGGTGCTTTGCCAGAGGAGGAGTTTGCAAATAATGTCCTTGAAGCGTTCAATAAGATGAATCAGTAAATTCATCATCAGGTCGTTTCAAATTGGAATAACCTTTATTTTCTCAGTCGTCCTTTTTTATAATAACATATACCTTTTTTCCAATGAATTCCTTTGGACACGTTACTTTGGCGCCTGATCCAAATTTTGTAACCGTTTTTTCCATATAAGCCTGAATATTTTTCACGGTGAGTTCATTTTCTTCCTTGATTTCTACCTTTTTCATATTATGTTAATTGAAGGTATATCTATTACTTTTCGTTTTTACGGAGAACGGAATATCTGATTTATAATCAAACTTTAAAATTACAGTTTGGAATCATTGGAATGGTATGGAGAATTTATCAATACCATTGAAAATCTTAAAAGAAAAGATCAAATATATGCATAATCTACTCTCTTAAATGGAAGCTGAGGAAATAAGAAACATGATTGCCATGGCCAGGAAGAGAAGATGGTTCTTAATAACCGGTATTATTTTATGGATAACCTCGAGCGTCATTTTCGCATATTCTGTGTTAGATACAACAACGATTCCAATCTATCAGGGAAATGGAAGATACATAAATAACAGAGTTCCTCTATTGGATTCAAACCCGCTTCTATATTATGGAACTTTTTTTCTCTTATTGGGAATAGCAACAGCTTTTGTGGCGATATCACAGCGTTACATGAGAAGTGCAATACTGCTCTACATTAAAAAACCCATAACAGATATTTCATATAATGAATATATGAATGCGAAGGGAAACATCCTGAAATGGATGAAAGAGGGAGTTCCGGAATATGTGTGATATTTCCAGCAGAATGGTTATAAAAACTGTCGCTAAAGGTTTACAATAAATTCGTTGATCTCAATATTCTTTTTTCATGTAAGATCTAAAATTGCACCGGAATGATCCCTCACGATTAATAGATAAGATAAAATCAATGTTTGAGCTTTGAGATAAAATTGCCCACGATAGAAGACCGTATAAAGGAAATAGAACAGGAGATAAAAAAGACAAAGTATAACAAGGCCACTGAGAGCCACATAGGTCTCCTGAAAGCAAAGATGGCAAGGCTCCAGCTGGAGGCTGAGAGCCATAAGAAATCGGGAGGTGGATCAGGGTTTTCTGTTCCAAAGACCGGGGATGCCACTGTTGCCCTTGTTGGATATCCAAATGTGGGAAAGAGCAGTCTTGTAAATGCCATGACACACAGCGGTAGTGAAGTTGGAAATTTTGCTTTCACCACATTAAGAGTAATTCCCGGAATCCTGAAGTATAAAGGCTGCCAGATTCAGATTCTGGATCTCCCAGGAATCATTGAGAATGCTTCTTCAGGTTCAGGAAGAGGCAGAGAGGTTCTTGCAATAGTCAGGAATGCAGATCTGGTACTACTGGTTACAGATAATGAAGCAAAGGGAATGGATAAGATAATAGAGGAACTGAGAAAAGTCGGCATAGTTTTGAATAGAAAGAGAAAGAATATCTCGATGAAAAGAGCCAATACTGGAGGTATAAGAATCAGGAAACCAAAGTCTTTGAACCTGCCTGAGGAGCAGATTAAAGCTATTGCCAAAGAGTTTAAAATTACCAATGCTGAGTTGTATATCCGTGAATCAGTTGATTCCGATGATCTCATTGATTTCTTCAGGGGAAATGTTGTGTATCTTCCAAGCATGATTGCTGTGAATAAGATCGATCTTCCTCACGATGAGTCAAAGATAAGGGAATTGAGCTCTTTTGGAAAGATTGCAGAAGTGTCTGCATCAACTGGCAAGGGTGTGGAAGAGTTAAAAGAAATGATTTACCAGTCACTGAGCCTCGTCAGGGTTTTTCTCAGAGATAAATCTGGAAAGATCGACTACGAACGCCCGCTGGTACTTACGGAAGGAACAACGGTCAGAGACGTTTGCAGAAATATAAGCAGGGAAATGCTGGTATCTTTCAAATATGCCATTTTAAGGAGCGATCGAAGTAAGGTGAATGATATGAGAGTTGGTCTTGAATATTCAGTGGCGGATGGAGATATAATAACCATTGTTAGCAGAAATTGAAATTCTTCCCAATAAACACAGTAATTTCACATAGATGAAATGTGAAATTTATAACCAAGATCTCCAAGCTTTTTGAGAAGAATCTCCAGATGATCTGCATCCCTGAGGTTAATGCTGAATGTTATGCTTTGATATCCTGGTGGCGTGTCATAACTGAGATTATCAACCTCAGCATGGAAAATGTTGCCTCCGGTTGATGATATTGTTGAGGTTATGGCCTGCAGTGTGCCTGGACGGTCAGGAATTTTACATTCTATCCTGACAAGCCCCTTATCTTTCTCCATTGCTTTGTATATGATCTTTGATAGCAGGAGAAGATCAATATTTCCGCCTGATGCAACACCTACAGTCTTTTTTCCCTGGAGGTCTACCTTCTGTTCCATTATGGCAGCCAGTGGAGACGCTGCAGAAGGCTCCACCAGGATCTTATGGCGCTCCAGGAGCTTAAAAAGGGCATAAGCCATTGATTCATCAGATACCGTCACGAGTTGATCAACGTATTTCCTGATCATTTCAATATTCAGCGTTCCCGGATTCTGAACTGAAATACCATCTGCAATTGTGAATCCTTTGTTGCTTACTGTATATTCCCCTCTCTTAATCGTCTCAACCACGGAATCACAGTTCTCCGATTGTACCCCAATAATTTTGATCTTCTTGTTCATTGATTTTACAGCCTTTGCTATGCCAGAAATCAGACCTCCTCCGCCCACGGGAACTATTATATTTTCCACATCCGGATGCTTTTCAAGTATCTCGAGCCCAATGGTACCCTGCCCTGCAATTATCCATCTGTCGTTGAAGCCATCAATGAACGTCCTGCTTTCTATCTGTGCCAGACGTTTTGCCTCCTTAAAAGCCTCAGCATAAGAGTTTCCATATAAGATTACTTCAGCCCCGTAAGCCTTAACCGCATTTATTTTGGCACTTATTGTGTATGATGGCATAACAATTTTAGAGGATACTTTTGCTATGCGAGCAGCATAGGCGACTCCCTGTGCATGATTTCCCGCACTACAGGCTATGACTCCATCTCTTTGTTCCCCCGGAGTTAGTTTTGAGATTTTGAATAAGGCTCCTCTTGTTTTAAATGATCCTGTTTTTTGAAAATTTTCCAGTTTAAAATAAATGGGAGCGCCATAAGCATTGGAAAATGTGGAAGAACATTCAACAGGGGTCGAAAAAATCTTTCCTTTGAGGTATTCCTGAGCCTCCATAATGTCTTCAATGGTAGGCTCCATTAGATTTTCGTCTGACATATAACTATATCCTCTTCGTGAATATTAATCAATTTCCTATTTTTGATGCGCCTGAGAAAAATTTCTATTTGGATGATCATTGACTATTATCCGAAACTCTTTGAATGTTCTAATAATTAAAACATTGTCTGAAAGAAGAATTAGATTATTAATTCCTTTTCAGTTATTTTTCGTATATCTGAAATAAGATCCCGTACATTCTCATTGAAAAGACGCATTTTTAACTTTTCCGATTCCACGAATTTTTCATCTTTTAAGGATTTCAAATTGATCATAACATTGAGCAAAACTGACTCAATGGCCGCATTGCTGAGATAACCTGCTGCAGCGGCATCTGTTATGGCGTTTTTATTTCCGATCTGACATAGTCTTTTGGATAATTCCATGGTTTTATAACAAAGCTGCGCTGTTTTCCACGGGACAGATATTGCTACTTTCATTGTTCTGTTAATTTCATTATCCCTGTGTCTTTTATTATCTTCACTATCTTTGGGAAGCTTCCTTGCATCCATCATTGCGTTGAAAGCCTTTTCATCATCATCCATCAATGATTCAAACTGGTTTGCGTAATTCAGTGCCTTCTGACTAAGCCTATCTATCTCATCCTGAACAGCCTCATAGTTCTTTTTTCCTCTTGTCAATGATGTAACCATTGAGCAGAGAGAACTTGAAATTACACCAACGAAAGCACTTGCCGATCCTCCGCCGGGCGCTGGTTTTGGCGATGCCAGATCCTCCATAAACGTGTTATAATCTTTCATTGATCCCATACCTTCTTTTCAAATATCTGGTTACTCTTGAATCCGTTGAGTCTTAGATAATACTTTGCACTTTCAATAATGGCATCCATTGGAGTGAGCCCTACTATTTCAGATTCTGCTATCTCAAATCCAAATCTTTGTGATTCCATCCTTACCAGCTCATACGCTCTGTAAATTGGTGTCTTTTTGTAATTGGTGAGATTCATTGATATCTGAACCATTTTTTTGTCTTCAAGGTAAAATGCAAGCGCCTTAACAAATGTTAGACCCCCATCCTTCGCTCTAAGTGCCTTTGCGATCTTCTTTCCGGATTCTATATCCTGAGTCCTGAGATTTACGTTATAAGCAATTAGGAAATCTCTTGCTCCTATTATTGAGGCACCTGCGGTACCAACTTCCTGTGGCCCAAAATCAGGCTTCCACTGCTCTTTATGAATTTCGTTCCTGATCTGTTCGTACTGAAAATTTTTATTTCTTATGTTTTCAAGACTCTTCCTCCATTCTATTTTTGCAGCTTCACCATATAAATAAACAGGAATTCCAAGCTCATTTGCTACCCTGGCTCCAAGCTCATTTGCCAGATCAACACATTTCTTAATATCCACGCCTGATACAGGTATGAAAGGAATCACGTCTGATGCCCCAAATCTTGGATGCTCTCCCCTGTGATTTTCTAGATTAATTAAACGCGATGCCTCCCTGATTCCTCTGAATGCGCCCTCCACAACAATATCCTCACTTCCAATAAAGGATATTACGCACCTGTTGTGATTGGCATCTTTTTCCTGATCAAGAAGCTTTATTCCTTTTACTGATAGAATTGCGTCTATGATCTTTGAAATCACTTCATCATTTTGGCCCTCGCTGAAATTTGGTACACATTCAACTATACCCATGAGCTTGTATATTATTCAAAGATAAAGCCCTAATCATTGATTAGTTATGGGTATCTGCATTATTTATGAATATTTTCTAACTCATAAAAATACTATGTAAACAGGTCTGATAACATAAAATTAACAGGTTTGATGTAAATATTAAAATACACCCAATTACTAAACATGTTTACCGAGATTATTGGTGAGAATATTGATTACAAGAATGATAAAAAGAGATGGAAAAGAGGTTTCATTCGAACCGGACAAAATTACAAGGGCAATTTACAAGGCAATGTTGTCTGTCAAAATAGGAAGCATGAAAGATGCTGAGCTTCTAACTCAAAAGGTTGTTGCTTCACTTTCAAATGATTTTACCATGCCAACTGTTGAGCAGA
Source organism: Thermoplasmata archaeon (assembly GCA_021818675.1). Lineage (GTDB taxonomy): Archaea > Thermoplasmatota > Thermoplasmata > Thermoplasmatales > Thermoplasmataceae. The sequence goes on from JAKATR010000039.1 coordinate 19,681, forward strand.
TTCAGGACAGGGTTGAAAATATTTTAATGAGCACGGAGATAGATGGAAGAAAATTCAGTGAAGTTGCCAAGTCCTACATACTTTACAGGGAGAGAAGGAGAACAATAAGGCTTGAAAAGGAAAGGATGGGAGTAAAGGATGATCTCAAGCTTTCACTGAATGCCATAAAGGTGCTTGAATCCAGATATCTGATCAAGGATCAGGAGGGTAAGATTATAGAAACTCCTGGTCAGATGTTCAGGAGGGTTGCCGAACACGTTGGTATCATTGATGCAGTATACGATTATATATCATATGAAAAAACAGGGAAATTACCAGAAGGAGCCACAAAACTTTCTTCCATTTCAGAAACCCAGCTATCCGTATTGAAATCTTCATTTTCCAAACTCGCTGAGGAGAAGGGAATAAAGGGCTCGTTTGAAGAGTTCCTCGATTTTCTGTATACCAAGGGAACTGTTGCCCCTAAGACAATTGATGAATTTGAGGAAATGATGACCAGTCTGGAATATGTTCCCAATTCCCCGACTCTTATGAATGCAGGTGCACCGCTGGGTCAGCTCTCTGCTTGCTTTGTGTTGCCTGTGGGTGATAGTATTCCCGAAATCTTTGAGGCAGTAAAATACACCGCAGAAATACATAAATCAGGTGGCGGTACCGGTTTTTCATTCTCGAGATTGAGATGCAAGGATGACATAGTTGGATCAACAAAGGGAGTGGCCTCGGGTCCAGTTTCATTCATGAAAATTTTCGATACAACCACGGAAGTCATAAAGCAGGGTGGAAAGAGAAGAGGAGCAAATATGGGGATATTGAGGTACGATCATCCTGATATAATGGATTTCGTAATGAGCAAAGATTCAGAAAATTCCCAGTTAAGAAACTTCAATATTTCAGTTGGCCTGGATGAGGTTTTCTTTGAAAAACTTGATAAAGATGACTATATCGAACTGAAGAACCCGCACAGTGGGAAGACAGTAAGAAGAATGAAGGCTTCTGCACTCTGGGACGCCATCGTGGCCCAGGCATGGAAGACTGCAGATCCCGGTTTGATATTCCTTGATGAAATAAACAAGAAGAATACGGTTAAACACCTTGGCGATATTGAGGCTACAAACCCTTGCGGCGAACAACCGCTAATGCCCTATGAATCATGTAACCTTGGCTCAATAAATCTTGCCAGGTTTGTTGAAAAAGGAAAACTGAATTTTGACAAGCTTAGGAAGGTTATCAAGCTCTCTGTGAGATTTCTAGACAATGTAGTTGATGCGAACAATTTCCCCGTGGATAAAATCGAGATCATGACAAGAAAGACCAGGAAGATCGGATTGGGGTATATGGGATTCGCCGACATGCTAATAAAACTGAAAATAGCCTACAATAGTGGAGAAGCACTTGATATCGGTGAAAGAGTGATGGAATTCCTTCAAAATGAGTCCCATGATGAATCGGAAAGATTGGCTAACGAAAGAGGCGTCTTCCCGGGATGGGCAGGATCATATTGGGAAAGCGTTGGGAGAAAGATGAGAAACTCCACGACAACCACAATTGCCCCAACGGGGACCATATCAATAATTGCGAACTGTTCATCATCCATTGAGCCCATATTTGCCATAGCGTTCATGCGGCATGTTTTGAACGGACAGGAGCTCATTGAAATGAATCCTCTCTTCGAAGAAACACTTCATGACTATGACCTTTATTCCAAAGGGTTAATGGAGCAGGTTGCAAGAACTGGGAATCTTAAAGGTACTGATCTTCCCGATGAAATTAAGAAGATATTTGTAACAGCACAGGAAATAGATCCTGAATGGCATGTTCTTATGCAGGCAACTTTCCAGAGATTCTGTGATTCGGGGGTCTCAAAAACCATTAATCTTCCCTCAACGGCAACACAGGAGGATATTGCTAAAGCATACCGTATGGCCAAAGATCTTCATTGCAAGGGGATTACCGTTTACAGAGATCACAGCAAGAGTGAACAGGTTCTCTACGCAGGTTCTGAAGAACCGGTAAAAGAGGAAAAGATACCGGCTCCACTGGAATCATTGCCATCTGAGGATACTCTGCCCGAAGAGTTCATAAAACTGGAAGCAACGTTTGACCCAGCGTGTCCTGACGGAAAGTGCGATCTCTGATATGGGGGACGATGAAATTAGAGAGGAGGGTTTGTCCAGAATGCTTCTCTCCGAATCTCAAATTTTTTTTAAAAAGGATCCGTTGCGGCACATTCTCAGCTATTCACTGGCCAGAGATAATAGGTTTTTGGAATCTGGAGTTTTTCTGAAACCCAAATACGTCCATGAGTTTCTCGATATGCTGGAAAAAGAAGTTTTAGCCAGATTTCCAATTGCGAAAATTGATTTTAGCCAGTTTGAGAGCTCCTTCTATAATGATTTTTTTGTGGAGATAAGAAAAATAGCTATAAATTTGCTCAGTAAAATAAATTAACTCTCTAAATATATCTATTTAGAGAATTGACACTAGAAGAGCTTGTAGATAAAGAGATAATGGTAGAATTAAATAGTCTTGGCATCAAGAGGATAGGAACTCTGGACAGCTTCGGCGATAACGGCATAGTTTTAAAAAAAGGAGATGAAAAATATTTTATTCCATGGCGTTCCATACTGACATTGAGATTAAAAAAAGAGGGGGATGAAGAATTCAACCCACATCTGGAGATCGATGATGCAGATAAGGAAAGCTTCTTTGGAAGCATCTTTTTCATCATATCAATAACAATTATGTCGGCACTGGTAACCTTTATAATTTATGCAAGTTTTATAAATTCATCCAATCTTGGGATTCCGAAAACAATAGCTTCAGCCATTGGTGGTCCATTCATAATTGTTGGATTCTTTGGAACTTTTGTTTCCTTTCTTATTGGAAAGACAAAGCTTGCCCTGCTTATGATCATAATTATTTTTGTGGGCGCCCTTTTATACATAGTATATTTTGGCGTTTTATAGATAGACCTATTTTTGTAAGTTTACTTCATAATTCCTCCCAGGCATATGATTCTATAACTGGCATTCAATGTGTTAATTCATATTTGTATCACCAAGGTATTGAACATTGGAATTACAGAAACCTTTTAGCGGAATATGGGACGATGCGTCTTTAGTTTTATGAAAAGCTTATTAATCCAGTGATTTAAAGTGTAAATGCCTCATAAATTGCGATTTTGTCATGGAGTGAGAAAATTAATTATGTAATGGGCAATCACGACCTTAGAAGCAGGGGTTGTCGAGATTGGTCAAAGGCGCCAGATTGAGGGTCTGGTTCCGTAGGGATACGCGGGTTCAAATCCCGTCCCCTGCATAGTTCTCCCACAAATTTTTTTGGTCATAGAAAATCAAGAGCCTCTTTCATATCCTCTATGAGATCTTCTGCATCTTCTATTCCACATGAAAATCTTACCAGCCCATCGTTAATTCCAATTTTTTCCCTTTGTGCCTTCGGCATTGATGAATGTGATGTGTCGATGGGAAGCGTTGCCAGCGACTCAACCCCGCCCAGACTTGGAGCAGGTGTTATATATCTCAACTTGCCCAGAAACTTTCTTGCCTGATCAACGCCACCCTTAATTTCAAAAGACAGCATTCCTCCATAGCCCTTCAGATTCCTTTTAGCAATTTTATGATATGGACTGGAATCAAGACCGGGATAAAAGACGCTCTCAACCTTTCCATTTTCTTCCAGAAATTTTGAAATTTTCATGGCGTTTTCATTTTGTCTTTCCACCCTCAGACCTATTGTCTTCATTCCTCTGGAAATAATGTAAGCCTGTGTTGGATCCAGAACTGGCCCAAGGTTCTTCCTCATATCAAATATAGCACCGGGATCATCATTTGTTCCAAGGAACCCGCAGATCGCATCAGAATGCCCGGAGATATATTTTGTTCCGCTGTGAACTACATAATCAGCCCCAAGAGCAAGAGGGTTTTGATTTACCGGGGATGCAAATGTTGCATCGATTGCCAGTTCAGTATCTGTGTCCTTGCATAAGGATCCCAGAAGTTGAATATCTGTGACCATATCCGTTGGATTTGTAATAGATTCCGCATAAATCATGTCATAATCAGACGCCTTGAAAGAGCCCTCGTTAAGAGTGTTGGTATCCATAAATGTTACATCAATTCCACTCTCCATAAGCTTGTTGAGGAAGTATGAGTATGTTTGTCCATATAGCTCTGAAGCTGATAGAAGCTTCATCCCCCTTTTCAATTTTGACATTGCGAGACAGGAAATTGCAGACATCCCTGACGAAAACGAAATCCCAAATTCAGCACCTTCAATTGCGGCATATTTTTGTTCCAGTGAGTTGACAGTGGGGTTTCCCCATCTCGAGTAAATGTATGGCTTGCCCGTGGATGGATCATTTATTGCTCCGCTTTCATAGTTCGGATAGATAAATGTGGCATTTTGAAAAATAGGGGTAACGACGTTTCCAAACTCTTTTATTTTAAGTTCCCCGGCTGACACTGCTCTTGTGTTTATTCCACCATTCTTTTCTACCATAGAAATGAATTCAATGCTGCTGAATAACACTTTCTAGAAAATTACCATTAAAATCGCAGGGGAGATTTTATAACCCTTACGAAACCTTCGTTTCCACATATTTTCGAGTTTGAAATCAGAGAAACAAAGCATTCCCCTCATTGAAGCGAACCAATGCTCTTCTTTATACCTGCCATTGCGCATTCCAGCACCTTGTTTCTGGGAAGACTGGCATCACATATTTGGTAGCTCTTTGATAAAATCTTATGATCAATAGCTATTCTATATGCATCATAAACTGAATGGAGATATTCTTCGTTTTCGAACATTTCGTATTGGTGGTTTCCCATCTTCCTCTGCATAAATTCCTTTGGATCAAGATCAAGGTATATTGTGAGGTCTGGCACCAACCTCACGATACTCAGAACGTTTTCCATCCATTTTATCCATGATTTGTTATCTTCAAAATTATTCCTGAGCAGCGTTCCCTGATATGCAAATGTAGAAAGTGAGTAGCGATCGCATATAACAATGTTGCCCATATCCAATTGTCTCCTTATTTCATTGGAGTGTTCAATTCTGTCTTTGAGAAATAGAGATAACAGCAAAAGAGGTTCATCCCGACCAGCCCTGTCAAGAATTTCCTTATTGACCGTGAATTTATCTGTGGGCTCATACGTTCTATATACCCTGTAATCGTAAGAAGAGAGGGATTTCTCAATTGAGCTGGCTAAAGTACTCTTCCCCGATCCATCTATTCCCTCTATGGCGATGAACATGATTAATTGGAGAGATAGAACACCATAAAATAATATTCTATAGTATGACTCTATGACAAAATGCGATATTCGTTTAGCACCCTAACATCGCCTATAGTTCCAATATACTTCTTCAAAAAACACACGCCACGTGATGGTAAAGGCCACTTATGTCCAAGGGCCGTATAGTACTGTTAATCTTCAGTAAATTAATCTAAAAGTATTGTCATTAACAAGGGAAAAATAATTAGTTTACACCTATTTTACACAACATATGTTATTCTATATATCATATATATACTATTAAGAAAATCTATAAGTATTGACTGGAATTTTATAGTTGATGGTGACATCAATGGAAAATAATAATATATTAGGAGGACTGGATAACTCCGGTTTAAAACGGGGCCATGTCAAGACAATGATTGTGGCTGGAATGGGTTTCTTCACAGATGCCTATTTACTGTTCGTTCTTACCGTGGCGAGTCCAATATTAGCCTCAACGTATGGATTTAACCTGGAAGCAATAAAAGGTACAACAAATTTTCTCGGTTTCCAGTTTCTTAATATCCAGATAATAGAGGGCCTCATATCTTCAGCAGTACTGTTTGGAGCATTTGTGGGAGCAATGGTATTTGGGCATATTGGAGATAGATACGGAAGAAAGAAAATCTACGGTCTGGAATTAGGCATAATGATTATATTTACACTTCTCTCCGCTGTTTCTATCAATTACACTATGCTCATAATAACAAGATTCATTGTGGGAATTGGTGTCGGAGGAGACTACCCAATAAGTTCAACCATTATGAGCGAGTATTCAAGCAGTAAACACAGGGGAAAATTGGTAAGTATGGTCTTTGCAATGCAGGGTTTCGGTCTGATATCAGGTGCTCTTGTGGGTCTTGTATCAATATACTTACTGCCAATAGCAGATTCATGGAGAGTGATGCTCGCTTTTGGTGCAATACCGGCAATTTACGTGGTATACCTGAGAAGAAAGTTATTGGAAACACCAAGATTTTCATTACAAGTTGAAGGAAACAAGGCGGCAGCAGAAAAGGCAATATCAACAATAACAGGTTTAGGTGCTGATTCAGTTGACCAGCCCATAACAAAGGTAAAGAAATTGAGCAGCAACGATTATATGCATTCTCTGAGAAAATATCTTATCTTTATACTGGGAACAACAATTTCCTGGTTCATATTCGATATGGCATTTTACGGAACAACCTTAAACAATGGCTTCATACTTCAACAAATAGGATATGGCTCCTCTGCCTCCCTTAAAGGAACCATCTTCAACGTTGCAATTGGCGATATAGTTTTGGCAGGAGCATTTGCATTACCAGGATACTGGATAGCCGTGGGATTGATAGACAAAGCCGGAAGAAGACTCCTGCAATGGGTAGGTTTCGCAGTTATGGCTGCAGCATATATAGTACTGGGTTTGGAATATTCATTCCTTGAAACGAACATTGATCTCTTCATTATGGTCTTTGGAGTGTCGTATTTGTTTGGGAATATAGGACCAAACACAACTACATTTATACTTCCTACAGAACTATTTCCAACAAACATAAGATCTACAGCCCATGGTATTGCAGCCTCAATTGCAAAACTTGGAGCAGGAATATTCACATTCCTTTTTCTGATTTTGGGAAAAGCACTTGGAAATGGTGGTGAATTCATGCTACTTGGAGCAATGGCAATCATAGGAGCAGTTGTAACATTGTTGACAATCCGTGAAACAAAGGGATTGAGTCTGGAAATATCCTCAGAAGAACCTTCAGAGGGAGTATGGGATTTCAAGCCGAATCAGCCAGCATCTATAGAACCAGCAACAAAGAGTCGGTAAAATCTGACTAACCAAATTTAAAATCATTTTTCTCCATAGTATTCTTTTGAACTCATTTATTACATTTTAAATTTTAATTCATATATTGTTTAGAAACGGCAATTTCTGATTTGCCACAAGAATGGTTATCACAAGTCGTTTAAATTAGCAGAACAAAGTCAAGGTGCAATTATAACATTGGATTTTGACGGTGTACCTTCTATTTTTAGCTCACTTTCGCATGTATATTTTATCAAAAATAACTTTTCATTGAAAACTGTTTACCAGATCCATGACGCTTTACCAGTAAAGGAGATAGTGAAATGCTTGATGATTTTCTCATAATCGCTATTCGTAACGTTCAAGGCTCTCAGTGGTTTTTCGCATTAATTTGTGTTTCTGTTGAAATTTCTTCTCTCTATTCCTGCTTGCCTTATTCCAGTATATCTGATCAATGGGAAAATGGGCTATCTGATATGGTCATCCCTATGAAACCCATGAAATGAACGATCATAATATAAAAGAATTGGTTTGAAACCTTAGTGAAATTACTGATCAGATAGAATGTAATTATCGAATGAATAAATTGGTATTCACTGAAAATGAGTGATAAGAAGAAAATCCCCTTAATCAATGTGGAAAGTCAGGCACAGCAAGTTACAAAATTAATTTCATAGGCAATCAAATTTTTTGTTGATGCCTTGGACCCTTTTTGGATAGCCCTAATCTCCAGTTAAGGAATATTGCCCGATCCATTTCAGTTATGGCCTGAGAGACCTTTGGTCTGAATTCCATCATATCCATAATATCTCTTTCAATGTCAACCCCAGGGGCAATTTCAACAAGGGTTAGGCTTCCTGAGATAAGCTTGAATACAGCTCTTTCCGTTATGTAAGTAATCTCTTTCTTTCTTCCGTCCATTTGATTTGTAGAGAAAAGTATCTTGTAGGGGTTCTTTACAAACTTCTTCCCACCCTCACTTACTATTTTCAATCCATCCATGGTTACTTTAATATCAGGTTTACCGGAAGTAAAAGCACCTGCAAAAATGATCCTGGGTGACCCTGACACTATGACTGGAAATCCTCCGGGACCAGTTATTTTATCTGGAAGTGAAGATGGATTTACATTCCCTGATGGATCAACCTCCATGAACCCCAGTACTGCCAGATCGATCATACCTCCTTCATAGAGAGTGAACTGATCCGGAAGAGGGATTATGGCAAATGGCCCCATTGAAAGTCCAAAATCTGAACCTTTCAGAGGTACACCTCCCCATGGTCCTGCTTCAACTGTTGAATAGACATAGTCTTTCAACCCCTCATCATTTAGCACAGCCGGCACTTCCGCAGGCATACCTACTCCAAAATTTACGATTATTGGGCCCTTTTTTTCTGCTATTACACTGGCAACTTCCTGAGCAGTTCTCCTTATAATCACATCCCTGAATGTTAAATCACCCGATGGTTCTCTTTTTGGAGGATCTGGGGGGATTATGGTCCCGGAGATGCCGGGATTGAATTCAAGATTCCCTCCCTGCCATGAATACATTTCCGGAGAAATTACAATATAATCTATTAGTGGTCCTGGAACGTGTACAGATTTGGGATTCATTGTCCCGAACTTTGCAATTCTTTCCACCTGAGAAAATACCAGTCCCTTATTGGGAAGTGCTTTAGCAGCCTGTGCCATTGGAAATATGCTTCCATAAATTCCCTCTTTTTCCATGCTCATGTTCCCTATTTCATCTGCAGTTGTCCCTCTGATTAGTGAAAAATCAGGTTGTGGCCCCTTGAAGAATATAAATTCATGACCATCAATAGTTATAATTTCCTGTCTAAACCTCTTTCTTTCCTTAGCCATTTCATTAAGATTAGATCCTGATTCCCTTGGATCAAGAAACGTTCCAAGCCCAACTCTAGTAATAAGCCCCGGTCTTGAGGCGGATATCTCCCTGAGCCAGTGGGCAACTGTTCCAATGCTTGCAGTATAGCCCTCTATTCTATTTTCTCTCACGATCTTCTCCATCCATGGAGTGAAGGCGAGAAAAGGTGACAGTATTCCTGACAAGAAGCCAAAATTTTCTGATTCATACATTTTCCTGGCTATGATGTCAAGCCCTCTACCCGGGGAACCAGGCGAACTGTCTGAAATAAGAAAAAGATTTGCCGGGTGTCCTGTTTCCTCATAAGTTTCAAATAGTTTCAAAAGAAGATATTCTGGGGAAGTTGATAGATTGAAACCGGAAACTGCAAATGAAGAACCGTCCTTGATTTTTGTGAAAACAAATTTGAGGTCACGTTCTTCCTTAATTATATGAGTCATGTATTGTTATTCACCACCAAGATGTAAATGTTTAGGCTTAATCTTCAACCATTATGCATAGAATACAATTTTACACAATGCTGAACGATGTGTGAGTTGAAATTAATCTCTGTTTTTAAAACTCACTTAGTTGTAACTATAATTTCATCGGCCATGAAAAGAATGGTATGCTCGGCCTGAGATATCATAGCCCCGCTATGCTCTTTGAGTACTGGGAACTGTGATATCTGTTTCTTTCCCATCATCCTCTTAAGATATGCGGAGTGATCCGGGACTAAGCTGGTAATCCACCTTTCTGCAAAGGGTAGCATATTGAATGCCCCATACACTGGATCTCTTTTATCCTGTTTTGTCCCGCTCATTATGTAAATATTGCCACCGGGGCCGTTATGGATCATCCCAATTCCTGTGGATGAGAATGGCTCTATTGCAATGACTGTTCCCGGCGTTATGGTTGCTCCATTTCCATCATCATAATTTGGAATGAAAATTCTTGAATGCAGATCGAAGCGATTTATCCCGTGGCCACCAAGATTCTTTACAGGCTTAAACCCCATGGAGTTGATCTTATCGCCAATGACCTTTCCAATTCGTCCAATTGGAATATTTGGCCGCAATACTTTCAAGGCAGCCTCGAGAGCTTCTCTTGAAGAATCAATGAGATTTGAATAATTTCCAGTTCCTCCAACCTCAACGGTTGCGGCATTGTCTGAGATGAATCCATCTACCTGTGCACCTATATCCACTTTAACCAGATCACCTGTTTTGAATGTTTTTTTATCGTTAGGTGAAGGAGTATAATGTGCCGCTTCATGATTGATGGACAGGTTCAGTGGAAACGAAGGCTGGGCGCCTTCCTGCCTGATGAAGTTCTCCGTCTTTTCAGCAACATCAAGAAGAAGTGCTCCAGGTTCAACAAGCGTCTGGGCGAATTCAAGAGCCGCTTTACCAATTTTCCCCGCTTTGAGAATGCAGGATTTTTCGTATGGATCCATATTATGGGTCATGATCTGTTCGGACAAAATCCTTTTTAATTTATTTTGTTAACCGTTTTGTTTATTTAATGTGGCAACATGATAATCTATGGATAATAATGTAAAAAGAAATGAACAGATGAACAATAAAACGGTTCTCATAACTGGAGGTACATCTGGATTAGGCAGAGCCTGTGTGGATGTTTTCCTTGAAGCTGTGTGGAATGTGGCAACCTTTGGAAGGAGATTTAACATAATTTCAGAGATGAGAGATGTGTATAGAAATAAAAATCTCATTGCAGAGGTCTGTGATTTACGTATTTCAAATCATCTGGATAGTGTCCTTGATATTTTTCATAAAAATTTTGGCAAATTTGATGCAGTCATCCTTAATGCAGGGGAACTTGGAAAGACCCCGCTTATCAATTCGTCTGATCTGGAACTGAATGATTTCAGATCTGTGTTCGAGACCAATTTTTTTGGAAACCTCTCATTAATAATGAAAGTAGTGAGGAATCAGACTAAAGGAAACGCCATATTTGTTCATATTACTTCAGATGCTGGCTCAACCCCATATCCAGGGTGGGGGCCATATGGCTCTTCCAAAGCTGCAATGGATTTTCTATTGAGGATAATGCAGCTCGAAGAGGGGAAGACCGGAAAAAGATTTATTTCGTTCGATCCCGGTGATATGAATACTGAAATGCACCGCTTGGCCCTCCCGGATGATGCCCCTGAAAATCTGAAAGATCCATATGACTCAGCCAGAGAGTTACTGGATGTAGTTGAGAGGCGATGATGTTGTACCATAATTCACTCTATTTTAATTCAGAAAAAACTGAAAATGTCCCAAGAGAGATTCTGGGAAAGAACAGGAGTTCTGTTAAGCTGGCAGTTGCGAAGATAAGAACTGGTGAAGTTCCCCTGTATCCAGACTTTACCTATGTCAGTGAAATCCTGGAAAAGGGAGATCTGCTCATATTTAATGACAGCCTGATGCTGCCCTCTTCTCTTTGGGCTAAGGAGATTTCAAGCGGGAAAGAGTGCAGGATTCATATTGGCCAGCCCACAGGTAAAGATAAATTTCTTGCTGAGATTAGACCAAGATCTGATTTTCGCAATATTTCCAATGAGACCCAGTTTTCAATATTAGGTACAGAGATAATTGGCAGTGTCTTAGAGCGAAACAGAGAATTTCCGAGATATGTTGAAATGACTTTTTCCAATCTTAATGAAGATATGCAAAAATTCCTCATTAAGAAGGGGAGCCCCATTTTTTATGAAGGTATAACAACGGCTTTTGATTATACTTATTACAAAAACGTTTTCCAGACAAAACCAGGATCTTCAGAATATCCCTCAGCCTCAAGACCATTCAATGATGAGATTTTAAGCGTATTGACAAAGAAAGGAATTCAAATGTCAACAATTACATTGCACTGCAATCTGGCATCGCTGGAAAGAATGGAATTTCAAAATTCAAATGTTCTTCTTCCTGAATTTTATAATGTGGGAAATGAAACAGTAGAAAGGGTGGAAAATGCTGTTGCTTCTGAAAAGCGAGTTATTGCGGTTGGCACCACTGTGGCAAGGGCGATTGTTTCATCATGCAATGGTGGCATCCTTAAGAGTTCCAGTGGAATCACAAAGTTAAAGATAGGCTCTGACACCGATATATACCCTCTTTCAGGCATAATAACCGGAGTACACGATCCGGACAGTTCACATAACGATCTGCTCTCAGCATTTACTGGGGATCAAATGACAATGCCATTAAACGCAATGACTTCAGCATTTAAACTTGGAGGCCATGAATTTGGAGATTCTGTGGCAATAATTTAATAATTTATTTTTCCGAAATAAATGTATTTTGGATTGCCTGTTTCCTAATACCTGTCCTGAAACTTAATCACAAATCTGCAGGTTTTGGCACCTGAAATGATTCTGTGCGTTGATTCGATTTCTGCACCTAACAGATTTTGAAAGAGTTCCCTTTCTGAATTGCAGGCCTCTGAATACTTTTCCGAAATCTGGAGAATAGGGCAGTTATATTCACAGAGTTCAAATGTCCTTTCTGATAATTTTTTGATTTCCGCCATGTAGCCGTCGGAATTTCTCAGGGTTCTCAAGTTTTCTACCTGAAGGCTCTCATCCATTGGCTCAATTGCTTTCCTGTATTCTTCCAGGATTTTTGCAGATCTTAAATGCAGAATTTCTGAAACTCCTTCTATCCCCAGATTTTTCTCCACGTACTCCAGAGCTTCCAGAGCTATCGATGAATAAGACTTGGGAAGTACGCTATGACCCTTTTCAGTTATGAACACCTTGCAAACAGGTCTGCCTTTCCCGGATGGAACATAGGTTCTTTCCAGCATCCCTTCTCTTTCAAGCTCTGCTATGTGCTTTAAAACTGCAGCCTTTGATATTCCTAAAATCTTACTGAGCTCACTGAGTGACGGCTCTCCATTCCTCTTTACTGTTAAAAGCAGTTTTGTTTTTGGAGACGATTCTGAATAGAGCCCCTTCACCCTACAATATTTCAACAGGTTTATTAACTGTTTCGTGAATTATTTACCGGCCATTACAGATAACTGGATAAACGACGTCGAACTTGCTTCACCGGTAAATCATTTTATAATTTTATCATTGAACGATTTAGGTTTAGATTTTGTACCTGTATTTGTTTAGCTTCTTTACTTCTTGTTTAGAACAACGATAACAATTTATAACAGTTCTAAATTTGAAAAGATGAACTGGTATAAGGTTGGAAAAACAAACAGCTTGAAAGAAGGAGATATTGCAAAGGTTAAGGTCGGCAGTATGGAAATCATAATTATGAATGTCAAGGGAAACTATTATGCTACTTCTCATTTATGCACCCATGAGGATTATGATCTGGCTGAGGGCTTTATTGATGAGGGAACGTTAATCTGCCCTAACCACTTTGCAACCTTCAATCCTAAAACGGGAGAAGTAATAAGCCCTCCAGAAGGCTCAGGAGATATAGAACCCCTAAAGTCTTTTAAAACAAAGGTTGAAAACGGAGAAATTTTGGTCGAAGCCTAGATGAAAATATTAGTTCTGGCAAAACAGGTGCCTGACGTTAACAAGGTATCCTTTGATGCGTCAACTGGCAGGATCATACGAGAAGGTGTTCCGCTTTCCATAAATTCATTCGACAAGAAGGCTGTTGAGGAATCAATCCGAATCAAGGAAAAGCTTGGTGCGGAAGTGACCGTGGCAACAATGGGTCCTCCCCAGGCGTCTGATATCCTTAATGAATCCCTTAAAATGGGCGTTGACAGGGGAATCCTGATTACAGACAGACAATTCGGAGGTGCTGACACATGGGCCACATCAAAGATCCTTTCAAGGCTCATCGAGATTGAGAGGCCCAATATTGTCCTGTGCGGAAAATATTCCCTGGACGGCGAAACTTCTCAGGTGCCGCCACAGATTGCACGTTTTTCTAAATACTCACTGGCAACATCGGTTTCTTCCATAGAGTTTCCTGAATCCGGACATCTGATTCTCGAGAGGGAGACCGAAAAGGGCATAGAAAAAATAGATGTTTCAATGCCCATTGTGATTTCTGTTTCTGAAAAGATAAACAAAGCCAGAAAAATACCCGAAGGAACACCGGACATGCGGGACAAAATCATAACTATGAATGCTAAAGACCTTGCAATAAACATCAATGGTCAGGCCGATTCATTAACCATAGTTTCTGGAACGGAAAGTGTTAAGAGCTCCAGAAATCCGAAATTCATTAATGTTGATGAAGCCGTTAAAATGATTCAGGAATCTGGGATAAAGGCTTCAAAGGAGATTGCATCCTTTGAAAAGTTATCATTGGGAGATCACAAGAATGGTAAATCAGTTCTTGGAATAGCAATTGATTCACCCGAAGTTTCAATTGAAATCGCCGCAGAGCTTAGCAGGATAGCTATAAGAGAAGGCTTTAATGTTTCAATTGCCGGCAATATTGAACCGGATTCCCTTAAAGGGCTTTCATGCAATAATTATTATTATATCAGGAGCAAAAGAAATGATGAACTCACAGAGGAACTCATATCCCTTATGAGTAAGATAAAGCCCGAGTTTGTGATTTTCCCTTCCACTGTAAATGGAAGAGAGGTCTCTGCATCCATCAGTGCTGCCTTGAATCTTGGATTGACTGCAGACTGCATAAAAATTTCATACGAAAATGGAAAACTTGTTCAGTTTAAACCGGCTTTTGGAGGAGGAATAGTGGCAAGGATAATTTCGAAAACCAAACCAGAAATGGCCACGGTAAGACCTGGGATTCTGCAGAAAGGCATTAAGGAGAAACCCTTCAGTACAGTTGAAATAACCCCTTCTGGTAAATCATACGTTAAAGAAATAAGTTTTACACCTGTTTCTGAAGAATTCAAACCGCTCTCTGGATGTGATATTGTCATAGGAATAGGTATGGGAGCAAGATCCAGAGAATTGATTGGGAAAGTAGTTAATATAAGCAACCGCTTGGGGGCGGCAGTGGCTGCAACCAGACCTGTCGTTGATATGAAACTTTTACCGAGACAACAGCAGGTAGGTCTGACCGGCATTGCAATATCTCCTGATCTCTACGTTGCAGTGGGTATTTCGGGCCATGACAATCATCTTGTTGGATTGAGATATGCCAAAAAAATACTTGCTGTGAATAAAGATCCAAATGCTCCAATATTTAAATCAGCCGATTATGGGGTAGTTGTGGATTCCACTGACTTCATAACAGCACTTGAAAAGCTCATAAACCCACAGTGAAAATATGAGTTATTCCCAGTAATATGGCGGATAAGGAGGCTCCCTGTAATAGTAATTGTTGGAACCTCTATCCTTTTCCCTTAGTTGGATATAAATTCCAGAGACGAATGCGAGAATTGCAAGCAACTGGGCTATTATAGAAGACAGTCCGAGGTTATACAGGGCGAACCAGATAGCTATTGCTCCAAGTATGGCTGCAATATAGATAATGAGCCTTTTGTTGAAAAAATAGGCAATGCCGAATATGACAACAGCCAATAGTCCGGCAATTATGAGATTTATCCCCAGAATGACGTAAAGAGCTATGAAACCTGCGAAAGCCAGAGAAGCTGATATCAATATTCTGACAAAGAATAGCATCAGAATTGCACCCATAACTGCTCCAATAGCCAGTATGAGATATACCGGCGAATTTGTGATGCTTAAAAGTGATGCCACATAGAGTGCAATAATAAATCCAATATAAGCTCCAAGAGCACCAAATATGAGCATCCAGCTTTCACTCCCCCTATAAACAAGAGCAATTCCAATTAGAAGAAGTATGATAAGCACCGTACTTCTTGAATAGCCAAGAAAGCTGTGCTGGAAATCAAGCAACTTCAATAATGCCGCGAGAATTCCAGAACCAGAACCAGCTGTACTCATCCTAAGATTATTTGAGCTATATTATTAAATTGTTTGGAAGAATTAATCCGACCTTAATTTCAGTGTAACTGCTTTTGCAAGTATTATTTCGTCTGATAAAAGGAGTTCTGTCTCACCCTTTTTTCCCGTTATATCTATGGCCTGTCCGTCCCTAATTAACCAGGTGCCGTTTTTACTTGGTTTAAAATCCTCGATGTAGAGACGACCTTCTCTGGGCGTGATCCTTATGTGTTCCCTGGAAATAGAGGCTGCCTTCAGCTTTTCAGTTATTAAAGGTTCAAGCTGTTCCCTCCCAATAATAACTGGGGCATTTCCTATCTTTGCTATTGTTTTGTCTCCCTTCACTATGCGAATTTCAGCTCCTCCTGAATCATTTTTCTCCATTAACCTGTGCACCTTTAGTCTAGGAATAATGATTCTTTTCTTAAGTTTTTGCCAAACCTTGCTCCTGTGCACTAATGAAAATAGTGTTTAATTTTAATTTCCCTTCATAGTGGAGGTTACCGTTTATTGGAGTAAAATCACCCTGCATGGGGAAGCATCTGCGGATATGTTCAATGGGAGTGCTACCATTACATATTCCCCTGGTTCTACACTTCTGAGGTCAAGGGCTTCTATTACGGTTATTCCCTGTCCTAAAAGTATCCAGTGTGCATCAGGTTCCTTGAAATTATATTGATCTATGGACAGATAATCGATTCCAATGAGTTTTATGTGCCTTTCTAAAATGGCTATTGCTGCCTCCTTTGATATAAAGGAAAAGTTTTCTCTGAAGGCTCCAGAATAGTTTTCTGCTGTTGTTTTAAACAAAACTCTTTCGCAATCGTCCGATGGGACATCTTCAGGCTCCACATTTTTTCCCCTGATTTGAACAACCTTAACAGGACCAACAAGATTTGATATGGGTATCTCATCTAGCTTGAATCCATTTTCAAGCATGTGGTATGGAGCATCTATATGAGTGCCGGTGTGGCTTCCCAGGGTAATTTTACTTATTTTGATGTAGGGCTTAACATCATTCTTAACCTGCTCAATATTTAGAGTTGGATCTCCTGGATAAATTGGAGTGGAATCATTAAGCTTCCATGTAATATCCTGTATTTTTGAAAACTTCCAGTTTGATTGACCCGCCAATTTATTCCACCTTCCTGAATCGAACCACCTTGTGGCCGCAGATCCTGCATTCCTTGATGTTTTCTTCATATATCTTTCTGCAGCCCCTGCATCTAAAAGACCACTGAATTTCATTTTTGATTGGTTCGATCCCGCATGGTTCAAACTCAATACCCATTGTCTTTGCCACATTTTGCATGGAATAGTCGTTGGTAATTATCTTGCCATTGCTTTCAAGCGCAACTGCCAGAACCTCAATGTCAGTCTCACTGAGGTATTTGAGATCGCCAGTGATTTCAGCCTGCTCCCTGATCTTCACTATACTGCTTTCTTGTGGTTTAACCACTTTTAACATTTCTTCCTGCTCTCTTAAAATCCTTGCCGCTTTTCCCTTTGCTATCTCCCATAATACCATTGATGGGACAATAATATTTTCTTCAAGGAGATTTACTGAACCGGTAAGGATTGCAGAGGTGTCTGGAACTAAAAATTTTTTCCCTTTAGTTCCTTCTTGCTTATTCTCTTTTTCCAGTTTATTGCCTCTCCTGAATTGATACGTAAGACTTTGGCCCTCTTTCACCAACGTAAAGTGCTTTCGGTCTGAAAAGTTTGTTATTTTGCAGATATTCTATGGATCTTGCGGTCCAACCGGATATTCTTCCAAGAGCGAATATGGGTGTGAATATCTCAGGGGAAAGCCCCATTGAATAGTATATCATTCCTGAGTAGAAATCCACATTTGGAAAGATTCCCTTTTCTCCGAGCTTGTTTATCATGATTTCCTCCACCTTGTTTGCTGTCTCAAAAATATTTTTCTTATCCGATTTTTCAGATATATATGCCGCATATTTTTTGAGTATTTTCGCCCTTGGGTCATATACCTTGTATACTCTGTGCCCAAAACCCATTACCTTCTCCTTCCTGGCAACCATTGCTTCGAGAAACGGTCCTGCCCTATCGGGAGTACCAATATCCATAATCATTTTCAATGCCCTTTCATTGGCTCCGCCATGAAGCGGCCCCTTTAATGTGGAAATGGCAGATGTTGTGGCAGAATAAATATCTGCAAGCGTTGATATGGTAACGAGAGAAGAAAATGTAGAAGCATTCATTCCATGATCGGCGTGAAGCATTAAAGCAGTATCCATTATTTTGGTCTCCACCGAATCTGGATTTCTTCCAAGTGCATAATAAAGAAAACTGCCTGCATACGACAATTCACTCTTTGTTTTAATTATGTCTTTTCCCTGAATAGTTCTATGAATTGCTCCTACAATGGCAGGCATTTTTGCTGTTATTGAAATTGCGATTCTCCTCTGATTTTCAATGGAACTATCTGACTCCTGTGGATCATAGGATGCCAGGTTAGAGATGACAGTTCTAAGGGTAACCATTGGATGAGCCTTTTTTCCAAACTTTTCAATTATCTCATATGTATTTTCTGGTACCTCTGAATGAAGTTTCAATTTATCCAAATAATCCTTCATTTCCTTTCTGTTTGGGAGTTTTCCATTATTGAGTAAATACGATACCTCTTCATAGTTTGAGTTATCGCAGAGAGTTGTAATATCATAACCTCTGTAAACTAATCGGCCTTCCTGCCCATCAACAAAACCAATTTCTGTTTCCGCAGCTATGACGCCTTCGAGGCCCTTTGCATACGTATTGTTTTGTCCACTAGAACTTTCCATAAATAATCTCCTTGATCTCTAATCGAAAGATGATAATTAAACCTTGACCGAAATAATAAGGACTTCATGTTAATTTTACAACAACTTCCATATGAGTTCCAAAATGGGAGTACCGGACATGCTTCTGGGAATGGACTCAACAATTCGGATCTCACTTTCCCTGATAAATCTGGGGAACCAGAACGCTAAAACTTTAGAAATGTCTGTTGCAGTTATTTTTGATGAATCGCTTTCAATAAGAATTATATTGGATCTTTCACTTCTTTTCTCCTTTGTAATCAGGACAGCACCTTTCACACCTGTCTCCGTTCTTAACTGAGATTCGACCTCTAATGATAGACCGTTGACATATATTTCTGAACCTCCGGATTCAAATGTTTCTTCCTCAAGCTCTACTCGGTCCACGATCAGTTTTCCATGAACGATGACCCTGTTCTCATCAGGAGTGATTTCTTCATCCATTTCTGTCTTTTCAAAAAACCGGCACACCTGACTTCCTGATATGGAAATCTGGTTAGTTTCACCATTTGCTTCAGCTGGTTTTCCTGTTAGCCCGGAAAAGAGAGATCCGTCTGATAGCGGATGTGAACTTATATCTACAGATTCCAGCGAGCATATTGGTGTGCTTATCCTTCCATTAATCTTTATTCCGGTAACCCTGGTCTTGAGTCCTGAAAAAATCTCAGAAATCATGAAATTGTTTCTGTGCGACTGTATAAGAACCAGATGTTTTGGTTTATACCTTCGGGTATATTTCATAAGTGTGTCGAAATTTTCGTGTACGTAATTCTCAAGTATTACAATTTCAGGCTGAAACCATTTTACAAGCTTTGCCATGCCATTACGATTTTCAGGGGCATCAAAAATTATGCAATTGCCTTTTAATAAAGGAAATAAAATGCCAATGGTTATTGCAGCTACAGAATAAGTTTCGCACTCCATAAGAAATTTTTCTGCTCCATTATTATTTCTGAAGAGATTTCCTTCATTTTTAATTGCGCTCATAATATTAAAATATGTAAATCTGGCAAGATCAGTCTTTTTATCCCCGGATTTAACAACCCTCTCTATGAAAAAATCCGTGATAGGGTCAATGGTTTCCTCTCCTGTCACTTCAGAATAACAAAGCCCTTCGAAAATATTCGAATTCACTCTGGTTTTCTGTTTCATTAATTCTGGTGTTCTGATTCCAAATTGCTTTCTGTTTCTTGGTGTTAAAAATTCATTGGTTGAAACCTGTATCTTGAAAATTTCAGATGAGATGTTTTTTTCATATTTATTCAAAAGACCATCAGGAGCAATGATACCAGATGGACTTGTCTTTGAGAGCACATCCAGAAAAGTCTTCTCCGGGACATAAGGTTCCAGTGGTATTGCGATGGTTCCGATCCTTGACATTGAAAGCAATGCTATGGTGTAAGGGAGCCCCGGCGGCAGTGCTATTAAAACCTTATCCCCTTTCTTGATCGAAAACAGCTTTTTGATTCCTGACGAAAATGATTCCACAAAACGAAGCAACTTTGCATAGCTGTATACCTGTCCACCAAAAATGATGGCTGCGCTGCTGGGCTTTTTGAGGCTAACCTTCCTGAATTGCCCAAAATAATCTCCCCCTTCATCATCTGTGAAGGTGTTTTCCTTTATTTCAACCGTGTCAGTGTTTTCTCCCAATAAAGTTCAAATATCAAACTGCTTAAAACAGTTTACATTTCTTTGATTTTCGATCTGATTTCATCCATTTCCATAAATACCTGTGGTATTTCCCTCACCATATCATCGATGCCAAACCATACTTTTTGGCGATTCATGCATCTTTCACCTGCCCTCTTGCATACAAATGATGCCATCGAACATGCCCTAAGGATTGGAACCTTCCTGCCGATCAAACCGGCAAGGAATCCTGCAAGAAGGTCTCCAGTTCCACCCATCGTCATTCTGGAATTCCCTCCATTTCCCAATATAGTTGTAGTTCCGTCGGTAATTATATCTGTTGGCCCCTTTAGAAATATAGTTATTCCCAGCTTTTTTGCCGCTGATTTTGCGTTCTCCAGGGTCGGTTCCTTTCCGGTCAACTTTTTAAATTCGCCTTTATGAGGTGTTATCACAATCTCTTTGCCCAACGAACCTTTACCCTGTTTCCCTAATATATTAATAGCTGATGCGTCCAGCACTATTGGAACATTTACCGCTTCCATGATTTTCTCCATTATTGATATTTCATAATCACTATCTCCCATTCCAGGTCCCATCAGGATACAGTCATCTTTCAGTATCTCTTCCATAAAATATTCATTTTCTTCACAATTTTCAAGCATGGTAGTATAAATTTGTGATCCAACAACCGAATAATTTCTGCTGTTTGAAAATATCTTTACAAGATCAGGAGAAGTGGAATGCGCTCCCATTGATGCTATTAAAGCTGATCCATGATATTTCCAGCCTGCAACAATAGCTATTTTTCCGTTCATACCCTTATGAGAGTTCTTATGAGCAAATGGAAAAAATAGAATGTCGCCCGGCCCGGTTTCATATACTAAATTTTGATCGATTCCTATATTTTTAGTTATTATATCTCCACTATTCTGAGAATCCATTGTATCCTTCACAAATGTGAAAGTAACTGTCCTGGAAGGTTTAACGGCAAGAGATGATCCAAGTCCAGAAGGAACATCCACAGATAAAACAGGTTTTCCAGAGCCGTTAATTTTTCTGATTACAGATGCCAGAGGTTCCTTAATTTCTCCATGAAACCCTGTGCCAAAAATTGCATCAATAATCAAATCAGCCTTAGAAAGAACTGAATCAATTTCCTGAATTCCAAAAACCTTTCCTTTCCATCCTGAGATTAAACTTTGGATAAATGCCGATTTAATGTGACCTATTTCACTGGTTAATACAAGAGCAACATTATTCTCTTTCTGTAAAATTTGGGCAGCGACCATACCATCTCCTCCATTATTGCCACCTCCACAAATAATAACTATATTCAATTTATTTCCATAGTATTCACTTGCGCTATGTGCAACAGCAGCACCAGCATTTTCCATTAGTCCCTTCATTTCTCCATACCTGTAAAAATAATTAATATCCAGCCTGCTTGAATCAATTAGCTCAGTGAACATAAATATGATATTACTTCTGGAAATAAGAATGATCCCTCCAATTAATGAGATGTGTTTGCTTCAAAGAAATTGTCTAAACCAATTATTTTTACGCCATTTGTGTTCATTTATTTCTTTGTGAATGCATACTGACTATGCTTTGTATGAAAACGAAGAACGATAACCTGGTTTGACGCAATGATCTCTATGATATTCAATTTTGAAACTGTTTAAAACTTCCCAGAATAGTAAACCGGATAAGATGTATTGATAACAGAATAAACCCTTAGCTAATTTCTAATTTTCTCACTGCAAAATATACTCTTTATTGCAGCTAAATAACGTTTAAATATAGTGTAAGGATTTCCTTACAATGTATAAATTGCTTATAACACTCCTTTTATCGGCAATAATGGGATTTTCAATATTTTTTACGTTTCCACTAATAATGGCAAAAAACCTTGGAGAAAAAAAGGTAAGGATCTTAAGTTCCGTTGCAGTTGGAATCATCATATTCCTTATTGCAGACGTATTTTCAGACGCTTCAACAATCATATATGGCAATTCAGCCAATGGAGGTTACATATCATCTCCTTTTTATGATCTGGTGTTTTTTGTTTCCCTTGCAGTTGGATTTTTTATAATTTTCATAGCTGAGGGAAACGGAAAGAGACAATCTTCCAAGTTAAGGCTATCATTTTTTATAGCTTTGGGAATAGGTTTTCAGAATTTAACGGAAGGGATGGTTTTTGGTGCTGACAATCTTAACATAGGACTTGTAGGAGTCACACTGGTTATTCTGGTTGGTTTCATTCTTCAGAATATAACAGAGGGCTTTCCTATTGTATCTCCATTTCTTGGAGAGAAGAAAAAGAATGGCAAAACAATTCTTGGTTTACTCTTTATTGGTGGTTTTCCTACAATTCTTGGAGGAGGCATTGGCTACTTCTATAACTCAAATACCTTTGATCTCGTATTTGATGGTTTAGCGATAGGAGCAATGTTTTATGTTGTTATTCCAATTCTTAAACATCTTATCAAAGATCAGGATCCTGCAATGACAAGAATTGTTTATCTTAGTGCTTTTACAGGCTTTCTCCTGGGTTTTCTTGTGAATTTGATCTGATAAAACCATTAGTTTGTAAATAAACTATGGTTTCCATATTATGGAAGCAATGTTGCTTAATATGGTCATGATGTTTTGTCATTAATTTTTATAAATTTTTATCTTTTTTTTGCCTTTATGATTAGATAAAAGCATATATTTGAATGATCATACCAGTTTATGGAAGATCAGGTAAAGGAAGAGTTGGACAGACTAAAGAAGGCGGATGTGGAGTTTCTGCAGCTTCAGTTTACGGATATCGTAGGTAGCGTTAAAACGCTAACTGTGCCAAAAAACAGATTTGAAGATGCTTTAAATGAAGGTGTAGTGTTTGATGGGAGTTCCGTTGCCGGTTATGCACAGATCGAAGAGTCCGATATGAGAGCGGTTCCAGAATTTTCCACGTTTGCAGTCCTTCCATATTCAGGTCAGACAGGAAAGCTTGCAAGATATATTTGCAATGCTTATTCTCCAGATGGAAAGAGATTCCATGGTGATCCAAGATTCGTCCTTGAGAAACTCTTAAAGAAACTCTGGGATCAGGGACAGGAATTTTTTGTTGGCCCTGAATTTGAATTCTTTCTCTTCAAGAGAGATGCAAGTGGGAATCCCACAAGTGAACCCAGTGACTTCGGCGGATATTTTGATAATACCCCCATGGACCTGTCAAGTGAAGTGAGGCAGGAAATACTTACTGATATGCGAACACTGGGTTTTGAACCTGAGGCAGCGCATCATGAAGTTGCCTATGGTCAGCAGGAAATTGACCTGAGATATGCTCCTGCACTGTTAATGGCCGACAGAATTTCCATACTGAAAAGCATAATAAAAAACGTAGCTCAGACTCATGGGCTCTATGCATCTTTTATGCCAAAACCTCTCAATGGAGTGAATGGATCTGGGATGCATATACATCAGAGCATAATGCTCAAGGATCAAAAGAAGAATCTCTTCTATGAAGATAAGGAAAAATTCGGAATGAGTAAAATGATGAGAAATTATCTCGGGGGGATATTGCAGAATGTTTCTCAAGGATCTGCAGTTTTAGCTTCATGGGTAAACTCTTATAAAAGATTGATACCGGGATATGAGGCTCCGGTTTATATTTCATGGGCAAACAAAAACAGAACAGCCCTTGTGAGAATTCCTGCGGGAGAAGGGATGAGAAAAAGAATGGAACTCAGATGTCCGGATCCTGCTGGAAATCCATATCTCCAGTTTGCCACCATCCTTGGTATGGGCCTGGACGGTATTAAAAGGGGGTTGGAACCTCCTGAACCTGTTGAGAAGGACATATTCCACATGACTCCAGAGGAAAGGAAGAAAATTGGTGTATATGCCATGCCAGAAAGTCTTGGGGAGGCATTACATCATATGAGGGAGAGTAAATTGATGAGAGAAATACTTGGAGACCATGTGTATGAGAATTTTCTCACGGTAAAGCAGAAAGAATGGGATGCTTTCCGATCACATGTTATGGAATGGGAAGTACGGAGATATCTCCCCATTCTGTGATGTCACAATGCCAAGTGAAAATAAAACCCCTCAAATATTTTTTATTTACCTTTTTCAGGACGACCCCAAGAAATCCACTATGAAAAAACTTGAACGATTCAATATGGCCAGGAGGGTAGACAGAGGGAAGGCATCAAAATCGCTGGTATTGACAGTATCCTCTTCTCAATATCTTATGAATGCAGATCGAGATCTAATCCTTGAGAGAGGAATCACCGCTATAGAGGGTTCATGGAAGCAAAATGATCTCATGGGTGAAACAAAATTCAGATACGGCAGAATTCTTCCACCTCTGCTGGCCTCAAATCCTGTAAATTACGGAAAATGGAATCTCCTTTCTTCCGTGGAGGCAGTAAGTGCATCTCTGATCATAACCGGATTCCGGGACCTTGCAGAACAGCTTCTTTCTAAGTTTTCATGGGGGCATTCGTTTATTTCTCTCAATATGGAGATTTTGGAGGAATATTCAAAATGCAAATCAGAGGACGATATAAAGAAGGTCGTGGATACCATTGCCTGATTTCCTTATTCGTTCCTGACCCATTTCCCATTGGACAATTCCCAGATACCGTTTGTCCATTTTTCAAAGAACTTTCTGAAACCGTTTCTCATTTCTTCAGGCGTTCGGCTAAAGGTTTCACTTTCTCCTGGCATTAAGTGAATGCCTTCCACATGATTATTTATTCGTTTTGATTCGGACAAAAATTGTTTCAGGTAATAAAGTTCGTCTGGGTCTAACCTCATTTTTGCATGCTCAACTTCTCTCATTAATGATTCCGTGTCTTTCTCGTAATGCACTATGGATGGATCGCCTTCAGCATTTTCAATGAACATCCTTACTCCAAGACACTTGGTACATTTACCACATGGAATAATGGTTCCTTTCACACTCTTACAGGAATGGCATGATCTTTGAAGACTATAGAGATCAGGAAATTCTTTTATGAGAGCCTTTTCGATAACAGAGCCAAATACCGGATATACAATTGACCATAAACTTGAGTTTATTCCTTTTAATTCCATGAATTTGTTAAATGCCAGTGCAAAGTCCCATGTCTGATCATAAACTCCAAAGTAATGGTCGATCCCTTTGTAACTTTCCATTGCTGTAGGGTCATCAAATTCATTTCCCATGATCATATTTGAAATGCCATGTTTATAAACAAATGGCAGGGAAGCCAGAAGATATACGGGAAAAATAAAGAGCTGAATCGGATAAGAATCGGCTTTCCTTTCAATCTGCTTCTTATCCATTATATCCATGTTTCTCAGGATTTTTTTATAATAACGGTCTGTATTAGACCATACTTTCATCACGTCAAGTCCCATATTTTTGAAATGATAATATGAGGTTTTTGCAGGAAGCCAGTGTGCACCGGATTCATTGTAAAAAAATGGCTTTACATCGTAATTCATCTGTCTCATTATTCCCATGGACAGAAGACTTTCCTTTCCACCGGATGAAGAGATCATAACACCTCCTTTGCCCTTTACTTCTTCACGATCATTTTCAATAATATTGTCAGCAACTATAACTGTATCACCCTCTGCGGTATGCGGGTTTATCTCATCTTCATATGGAAGATATTGACGTTTGAAAAATTCATATCTTCTCCTGCAGATTGAGTTAACGAATACCTCAATGTTATTGATTCTGACCATTTCCCTGAGGAAATCAACATCATTCCGTGTTACCGGAAAATCAAGTATGAGTTCCTTGGAAAAAAATGAGAAGTTTATGGCGGAGCCGGTCATAGCAAGACCTGCCAAGTTTTTATTGCTTACTATTTTTTGGTTGTATGAGAATATTTCTTCAAATGAAAATGACTCGTTGCCTTTCATTTTCAGCGTTCCTTTGGATCCATGATCCGTGATCTTTTCTGGCGTTATGGTTATGCTGTCAAAGCATCTTACCCTATGAGAATATGACATAATTTCTCACTTCCAACAACAAAATATTCAGTGTTCTATCAGGGCAATTACATATTTAACCGATTTGC